>CALUPN010000007.1 GCA_944322625.1 Candidatus Gastranaerophilales bacterium
AAGGGAAAAACTGTAGAGCAGACTTCAGTCTATCACTATAAAATATACTTCTACTCAACTAATAAACTCCTAAACTTTTCAACATCAATAAGCACCCACCCCACCCCTCCCTCAAAAGGGAGGGTGAAAAAAAAGAGAGGCGCGGCCTCTCTTTTTAAATTTATATTAGATCTGATAAAGAAACTAGTTGTCAAAAGCCCATCTGGCAGCTGCGCCGTTCGGTACTGCAAAACCGCCACGAAGTCTTACACCAAACTGGTCCTTGATTACGCGGCTATCTTTAGTACAAGTATTGTTACTATCATTGTAATTTGCACTTGATAATAAAGCTGCATCTTTATTACAGTTTGACAACAAGTTCGGACCTTTAGCACCGTTTGTATCGTACACAGCAGCAATACCATAAACTAAACCATCATCTTGCATTTCTTTTACCTTAGCATTTGTCATTTCTGTATTAGCAGCATTATAAGACAAAGCTGAACCGTCTCTAAAGAATACAACATAGTTAGTAGAGGAGTCATCACCATTAACAGCTTTTGCTTCATCTGTTGAAGTACCGCTTATCTGATAATTAACATTTGTACGCATAGCTAATAGACCATACAATGATTGTGCCTCTTCATCTTCTGTATCAGTGGTATTAAAAGAAGCATAGTCAAATCCTGCAATAGCTTGGTTCATCTGTGCAGCCTCAGTCAATGTGTTGATACCTTTCTTAAATGCTGTTTTTGCCTGCTGTTCTGCAGTGTTTGTCATTAATGCAGGAAGTGTTAATGTAGCTACAACACCGATGATGGCCAGAGTAATCAATACTTCTGCAAGAGTAAAACCAGTCTTCTTCATCATAATATTCCTTTCTCTTCTTATATTATAATTTAATAAAAATCTTCTACTATACTCATTTTAACAAACGAACGTATTTGTGTCAACAATATTTTAAATTTATTTTAAATTTTAAGTAATTTGTTAGTAAAAAAAGATTTAATAATTTCATACTCCCGGCTTTACCCTTACGGGCTAGCACCCATCCCAACCTTCCCTCTAGGGAAGGAGTGCTGTACGTTTGACGTACGCTACGCTCCCTCCCTTTTGAGGGAGGGATGGGGTGGGTGCTAACAGAGTACTTTAATCAATTCCCATTTCATATTGTAAAACTTTGTATACACCTTCCGGGTTCATGTCAATATCATTATTCCAAAATCTTATTACTTTATAACCTAATTTATTTAAATAATCGGTGCGAACTTTATCATAAGCAATATCTTTTACTTGGTTATGCTGTCCGCCGTCAATTTCAATAATTATTTTGGCTTCTCGGCATATAAAATCAACAATATACGGTTTTATAGGATATTGTCTTAAGAATTTATATCCGTAAAACTGTTTATTTTTTAAGATATTCCATAATTTTTGTTCTTGCGGAGTTAGATTTTTTCTTAATAGGCGTGCTTTTTGTGTGAGTTCATCCATGACTATATTATAACATAATAAGCACCCACCCCGGCCCTCCCTCATAAGGGAGGGAGATGCGCCAAGCTTTTATACTATCATTTCAAACCGGTCTGCTCGCGTTTTAATAAGCGATATTGCGGCTTGCGAGTTCAAAAAATTCAATGCCCCCATAAAATTTTGTTTGCTACTCAAAGTATTTCTTGCTTCAAGCATGTTGTTTTGTATTACCGCAGAAGATATTTGCTCATTAATCACCTGATTTTGTTTTACTTTAGGTACTCTTACCGGAAATCCGATATCCGCATTTTCGCCCTTATCACCCTCCGGCTTTGGCGGAACTGTTTCACGCAAAGGCTTTGCTTCCGAAACCTTTTCCGGTTCAATTATGCGTGAAAACGGGTTATTATCGCTGACAAAAGAACCGCGGGCTATATCCATGACATCAGATTGCACATCCTCACTCATGGCTTGAGCCCGCTCGCGAGCACGTTTAAATATCATTTCTTTTAATGCATCTGCTTCATTTCTGTTTACAATTGAATTAAATTTGTAACTCATAAATATCCTCTTATATATTTAAAAACATAATTGTAAAGAAAATTGACATATTAGTATATACTAATGATATATTTGTTACATAACTTAACAATTCTTTACCTGTTGCTGTTTCTTGTAAACATAAGGCTTATAGTCAATCATGTGCAAAAAAAAGCGTATCAGTGTTTTAAATTTTATGATTGTTAATTGATATTTTCTTATTTTTAGTGTACAATGAGATTGCTATTTATATTTCGGCTAGTGTAAAATCTTAACAGGAAGGATATTATAACCGACCTGTTTTCTTTTTGTTTATTCCCGGCTGATACAGAATGCTGAATAATTTATTTCCTTGCGGGCCGGCACCCATTCTGTCTCGGATTTGCTCCGCGCTCGCAGAGCTTCACCTTTACTCCTTACGGCCCGGCCGGTTCAGTCTGTTCGCTATACGGACTTTTATATTTACCCCGCTTCGGTAATTTAAATTGTCAACAGCTAACTTATAATATCTCCATAAGGAGCCGGCATGGCAAAATCAACTCACAAAAAAAGGGATATCTGCATGCTTGTTAGACAAGTACAAAGCGGTGACGTCAAAGCGTTAGAAGAACTTATAAAATGTGTACAAAAAAATGTTTTCACTATGTTTAGCTATCTGACAGATAAAAGGCAGGATATTGCCGATTTAACACAGGAAGCTTTGATAAAAATGGCCGTAAATATTAACAAACTTAACGATGCACAAAAATTCAAAGCTTGGCTTAATCAGATTGTTATGAATATCTTTTATGACTATTTGAAAAAACATGCCAAAGAAAATAAAGTTGAACTTGATAATAATAAGTTACTTGAAATAAAAGACAAAATCGGATGTGAACCCGGAGAAAAATGCCTTTTCTCGGAAATGGAAAAATTAATCCATGCTGCTATAATCAGTCTGCCTGATAACTTGAAAATCGTTATTGTATTGCGAGAGTACGAAGGGCTTAGCTATGATGATATCGCTAAAATTACAAATACGACGCTCGGTACGGTTAAATCAAGACTTGCAAGAGCCAGAATTAAACTTCAAGAAGAATTAAAAGAATTTATCTAGAAAGGATTTATATTATGGAAATTACTTGTGCGCAAATGGATGTTTTAATATCATTCTACATAGAGGGAGATTTAAGCCGGAATCTGAAAATTAAAGTAGAAGAACATTTGAAGAAATGTCCCGTTTGCAGAGCTAAATTTGACATAATAAAGTCCATGATTAATGATTTGAAAAATTCTCTAAACGAAACAGAAGAAGAAAAAGTACATGCTGTTAATTCCGATAATCAGTATCGAATTTTTCAAAATAATTTATCTGCCTATATAGATAATGAACTTAGTCCGGAAGAAAATATAAAAATAAAAAAGTTCACCATCAGTAATAGGAAAGCACGCAGAGAACTTGAGAATACTTATGCAATACGCAAACTTATGAACGATTCATTTAATAAAACAAAATCAGAAGTCCGGCATGATTTTTCAAAAAACGTACTCAAACAGCTAAATCTTAATGAAGAAGAAACACTCGCGTTCAACCCGATATTAAAAGCGGGAATTGCTTTTGTAATGACAGTCTTGTTTCTGTCTGCCATTATAGTATTCTCACTAACTTTATAAAACAGATTTAAACAAATCATTTGACATAGAATTATGTTTGCATTAATACAAACTTGGTTGACAGCCGGAATGAAAACTGAATATGGTGTGCGGGCGTTTAGCTCAGTTGCCCAAGCGAGGCAATGAAGTTAAATTTCAATTACATAAAATTACATAATGGAATTTTTGTTATTCAACTAACCAATCAATTAAGTTCAATACCTTGATACCGTCGTCATTTGTTCCTACAAACATACTATCCAGTGTAAGTATAATCTTTTCAAAGTTATCATTTATAGCTTTTAATGAAGCGAACTCTCTGGTTCTTGTAGATTCTTCCAATAACGTATCACTAACTTGCACATATAGTTTCTCATTAAACTTGGTAGCTATGAAATCAACTTCTTTTGTATCAATCTTACCTATAGATATATTATAACCTCTATGCAATAACTCAAGGTAAACAACATTCTCTATAAGATGTCCTTTATCTTCACCTTTAAAGCCTAGGAAGAAGTTTCTTAAGCCTGTATCTGCCATATAATACTTGCCTTGTGTTTTAAGGTATTCTTTTCCTTTGATGTCATAGCGACTTGCATTATAAAATACAAAAGCATTCTCTAGTAGCATTATATAATTATCAATTGTGCTTGGTTTGATACCTTTAGAAACCGTATTCTGTGATACTAATGTATTCTTAATCTTGTTTATTGAGATATTGTTGCCAATGTTATCTGCCAAAAATTTAGTTATTTTCTTTATTAACGCAGGGTCTCTTACATCAGCCTGTTCTATTATATCTTTGGTTAATACAGTAGAGAATATACCGTCTAAAGTTTGTGTAATCAGTTCTTCATTAAAATTAAATAGAACTAACCCCGGCATACCTCCATATTTAAGATAAGCATTGAACTTAGCTTCACGTGGCATATCAACATTATTATAAAACTCCAGAAACTCCTTAAATGTCAAAGGTTGCATTTTAATTTCGACATACCTTCCTGATAAGTATGTTGATAGTTGAGAAGATAACATATAAGCATTAGAACCTGTGATGTACATATCGGTTCTGGAATCTAATCTCAACGAATTAACAGCCAACTCCCATTTGTCAATCTTCTGTATCTCGTCAAGTAATATGTATAACTTACCTTCTGTTGAACTTAGCTTATCTTTAATAAAGTCATTAAGTTCTAAATAAGTCATATTACCATACTCTAAATCTTCAAAATTAATTCGGAGTATATTATCTTTATTAATCCCAACTGATTCGAGATACTCTGCAAATAACATCAATAAACTTGATTTACCACATCTTCTAATCCCAGTTATAACCTTAATTAATTCGTGGTCTTTAAATGATATTAATTTATTTAGATATGTTGGTCGATTAAACATGATATTACACCTCTATTTTTACTATAGCAAAAAACTTTGTATTTTTCAATAGTTTTTTGCTCTTAGGGTAACAAACTTGTAACATTTTGTTTTTACTAAGAAATGAGTCTAATTCACATTAGAAATTACATTTTACTATATATGAGCAATCTTTCTGTATATACAAACTTAGGAGCTTCAAATCATTCTCTTGGTATTAGAGAGGAGAATGATTTTTATGCTACAGAACCAAAAGCTGCTGAATTATTGCTTGATGTTGTACCAGAATTGAATAACATCTGGGAATGTGCTTGTGGTCAAGGGCATTTAGCTAAAGTATTTGGTAATGTTGATAAACTTGGTAAGGCAACGGATTTAATTGATAGAGGTTCTGGGGCAACTGAAGATTTCTTGCAAAGTAAAGAACCTTATCACAATGGGGATATAGTAACCAATCCTCCGTATAAATATGCTAAAGAATTTGTAGAAAAGGCTCTTGAATTGGTTGATGTCGGAAGATATGTTTGTATGTTTTTAAAGGTACTGTTCTTGGAAAGCAGGAGCAGGAAGGAATTGTTTATAAAGTTTCCTCCAAAAGTAATATATGTATCAAGTAGTAGAATAAATTGTGCTAAGAATGGGGATTTTGATACCTATACATCTTCAGCTATCGCTTATGCGTGGTATGTATGGCAAAAAGGATACAATGGAGAATCCGTTATTAAATGGATAAATTAAGTTACTTAATCTTTATCGCACTAATGCCAATACCACCGTTACCGTTTGTACTTTCAGCCATAAATATTCTATAAGTGCCTTCTTCAGTGGTTACTTTAGTTGTTGTAACGTGGTTTCTATCAGTCATTACAACTTGCAGAGGTTCTGCTGTTATAAATGCTTTTGCTATTGAATATCCTGTGCAAGTTAGCCCAACGGCTAATCCAATGCACAATCCTATTATAAGTTGTTTCATATTATCTCCTTTGTTATAGGTAAAGTTCCCAGAAATCTTGAAAAATTCTATGAGGGTTTTATCTTGTAAACATTGTGAATGGTTCTATAACTGCGATGTAGCATTTGATTTAAATGAAAAATTAAAAGAATTGATTGAAGAAAGCGAAGGTGAACAAAATGATAACTTATAATACAGCAGAACAAGTTTACAGCAGAAACCATGGGTCAGAAAGATTATTCAAAAGACCATACTGTCAAACTCTTAACTATACGGAAGGTATTTATGATTTTCAAAAATCAATGAATGCTTTTTGGGTGGTAGATAATATGGTTTCCTATATGCCCCAAATATTGAAAGCATATGAACAAAATGAATATGAATTCTTTGTGATTGAAATATGTGTAAATAAAGAAAACAAAGGACATATGGAAGTATTCACTGAAGGTTATATCGGAAATGATTATAACGACCATATAGAAATTCTAAAACAGGAAATCGAATATATTTATTTACCACTAAAAGATGATGATGAAATAACCACATATAAGTTTTTCTTATCGCTATCGGCACTAGAACCCTTAAGATTTACGTTCTACTTGCCATCGGAATATTAAGGGGATTCATTCCCCTACCCCCTCCGGGGTAAACATAGTTATTACAAAAATAAAATGAAAGGAAATAATATTATGGGACAACGCACAGCATTTTTAATAAAAAGAACTTATTGGAACGGAAAAGTAAATATAAGATTGGTTCACCACCAATGGGGAATTGGAAGAGTTATGCACAATCACTTTATACGAGACTTTATGGAAATGATTACCGATAGGAGTTATCCGAGAAAAACTCTCAAAGACTTCATGAAGATTATTGATGATGAAGGTTCACTATATCTTGAAAGAAATTTCCGTAAAGGCAGTATGTCTATTCCAGATGTGTTTGATAAGAAGGTCATCAAAAGATACTTTAATCGTACCGATAATAACAATGGGGGAATGATTATAGAAATCACAGAAAAGCAATCAGATAAAGAACCATACAGCTTGGATATAGATGATTTGAAAATCGGTTTCATAGTTGGCTGGGAAGAGTGCGACTATGGCTAATTTCTTATTGGAATATTTTTCTTCAATGAAACATATTTTACCTATAAGATGTTGTTTAATTAAAAATACGTTATTAGTTGTTGCAGCCATTAATTTGACCCTCCGTTATATTTGCCAGAGCTTTCTAGTTCTTTTATCAATGCCTTTCTGGCTAACGCACTGATATTCACACAATAGTCTTTTTTTACTTTTTCCAAGAGAAGACCCAACTCTTTGTCCACCTTTATGGTGATGATTCTACTGTTTTCTTTCACTATAGGATTCCTCCGATTATTACTACTAACTAAAATGTAATAATTTTTATTTTCTTAATTAACAAAAGAATTATCTTACACATATTAAAATGTAATATTTGTATTAGAAGTAATGGAGTTTTGATATAGAATAGGGGATAAGTATCTTAATAAAACGGCAACTAAGCCCTAAAATGATGGCAATATGCAATATTTCATTAATTATTCATACACAAGCATTATAACGCAACGGTCTCAAACTGACTTATAGAGTTTTATTTGGTGATTCAATATCTCGCATATACAATTTTGTTAACTTTATAAGTACTTCCAGTATATATATATTTACTGTTTATTTGTTAAAAACTTCTATTGCATTATCTAATATATTTATTCGTATATTTCCTTTAAAGTTTATTTTTTCTCCATCTATATGACAAGTAAGCCAAGAATTTTCAATATTAACATCTTTCGCACGAATATATTCTGCACGATTACTATTTTTTCTTATTTTTAATATAATACATAGCAATTCAAAGAAGAATATAATCGGATTTGACGTTTTTAAAACAAATATATCCATTAAGCCATCATCTAATGTCGAACTATGTGCAAGCGAAACTATATTACGATACATATTTGCTGCATTAGCGAATATTATACAGGAAGCGTTTATATTGCGTTGTTCTCCGTCAATAAGCATTTTATATTCCCTCTCTTTAAACCTTAATGCAAAAATAATACCTGTTATAAAATATGCAAAGTAACCGAATTTATTTTTCAATGATTGAGGTGTTTTCCCAATAATATCAGCATCATAGCCTATCCCGCAACGCAAAATAGACAATTTATCATTAATAGACATCACATCTATTTTTCTGACATTTTCTTTATCAATAGCCTTTAATGCTTTAGATATATTGTTTATTCCGAGTTTAGCCGCCAACAAATTTGCAGTTCCGCAAGGAATAATCCCCAAATTTTTATTCGTTCCAACTAAATACGGTAAAACCTTATTAACCGTTCCATCTCCGCCAACGGCAAGTATTGTATCGAATATATCCATTTCAACTTCATTCAGTTGGTCTATCGTTACAAAATGAAAATACACTTGTTTTCTTAAAAGAAACTTTTGAATTTTCTTTCTGTATTTTATTGCTTGTTTTCTTCCTGCACTAAAATTTGCAACTACAAGGACGTTATTCATTCAAACCGCCTTTTTCGAATAATTTAGTGTAAACTGATAACAGAGCCAAACCCAGCAGATAAGCACCAATAACGTCTGTTGGATTATGTACTCCAAGCCATATTCTTGAGATTCCGACAAACAAAATCCATATAATAGCAAAGACTATTCCTGCATATCTCAAAACTCGATTTTTGCAGTATTTATTTATAAAATAAATTATTATTCCCCACAGGCAGAATGTAACCAGACTGTGGCTTGATACATAACTGAAACTTTCAGGATGTATTCCAAGCTGCATTTCATAAGGTGGCCTCGGACGGTGAATAAGAGGTTTAATTATACAATTCAGAAGAAATGTAACAAGAGGAATCGAGCATAAAAATAAGATTGATTTATACTCTCTTTTTTTGAAAAACCAGAAACTCCCGACAACCAGCGGCAAAGCAACCATTATTGAATACAGTATACAGTCAGGCAATAGCGGAACCCACAATGGTATATTTTTCAGCTCTTCTTGTAAACGTAGAATAAAAACCCTGTCCCATAAATTAATTATGGGACAAGTTATGGAAGTGATTGAAAAAATTATAAATATTGCAAATAAAAGCAATGTCTTTTTCATATTTATTTCCCGCACCCTGCACATTGACCTGTACATTTGTGAGCATTCTCTCCGTTCGGTTTTTCAGTCGAGCAGAAAGTATCTCTGTCAACATAATACTCGCCTTCAAGAGGGAAAATAGTCATCCAAAGATTATTTCGCCAATCCTCATCAAGAATTTCTTTAACGTCTGATGAGTATTTATCGATTTTTGCTGTAATTTCAGGATTTGTTAAATAATCCGCAGCCTTTTCATGTGTTTCATAAGGCTTAAATTCCTCATAGTATTTTCTTAAAATATCAGGTCTGTCAACAATCATGCAAGGTCTTAACATATTACCGTCATCGTAAGGAATACCATCTCTGATTGCCCTCATAAACGGAGCTGCAAGAGCTTCTGTCAATGTACAATTATTAACATTATGAGTTGCAAGGTGAACAAAAGTACATGGTTCAACATCACCTTTTGGGTTAACGTGAATATACTGTCTGCCGCCGGCAATACAACCCATCATTTCAGGGCCGTCACCCCAGAAATCAACAGTCATCATAGGTAAAGTGTTTCTTGCATTATAGACTGCTTTCAAGATTTGTTGTCTTTGTTTAGCATCAGGAACTAAATCGACATCAGGATTTTCTCCGATTGGCACATAGTGGAAGAACCAAGACCACAAACAACCTTTATCTGAAAGCATTTTCATAAACTCATCAGATGTTACTTCGTCACAATTTTCTCTTGTTGCGGTAATAGAGCTTCCGAAGAAAATTCCAGCTTCACGAAGCATATCCATTTTTTTCATAACCATATCAAAGCAGCCTTCGCCTCTGATTTTGTCGTTATTTTCTCTCATACCACCCAGAGAGAACATCGGCTGAACATTCCCTAGTTTTTTAAGTTTTTCAACGGTTTTTTCGGTAATCAAAGACCCGTTAGTGAATGTAATAAACGTACAATCGTTAAATTCTTCACAAAGTTCTAAAAACTCTTTGCGGCAGAACGGCTCTCCGCCCACGATAGGGAATATGTGAATTCCCATAACATCACGAGCTTCGGTGAAAATTTCTCTCCATTTTTCTTTTGTCAAATCTTCTCTAACATCGTATTCGTGAGCCCAGCAGCCTTTACAGTGAAAATTACAGTTCTTTGTAATACTTGCAAGTAAAACCGTCGGCGGGAAAAACCCGTTCTTTTTATTGAATTCCGTACGTTTTCTTAAATTATCGCCGTAATATCCATTAACAAAAAAGTTCTTAATCCATTTGTTACGGCAGTTCGGGTGTAATTCCGTCAGAATCTTTTTCCACCACAAAAGATGTGGGTGTTCGGATTCAAACAGCCATTGCATTCTTTTTGCGTGATTTATACCACCTTTTGAACCTGAGATTTTTTCAAATATTTTAGCAAGATTTATTAATTTTTGTTTGCTAAAATTATGACCTAAATAATTTATTGTTTGGTCTATAACAAAGTTATTAAATTTTAGTTTAAGCCCGTCAAAAGCTCCCATTGAATTTGACTGCCAAACAGTCGATTGTTTTTCTACTTTTCCCATTGTCTTTTCTCCTTTTATACTAATATTTCTACCAGAATTTCTTTATTTAATTTTTCTAAGAACGTTTTTATACGCTTATATTCTTTAGAATCTGTTTTACCGATAGCTGAAAAGAGGATTACTTTTGAAGAATTTTGTAACCCGTTTTCAAACTCTTCTGATATATCAGCTTTAACGAAATTTATATTTTTAAATTTTGTTAACTCATTAATTAATTTATCTTCAAGCTTTTCAAAGACAATTAACGAGACCTGACTTTTTTCAGCAAGAAGAATTGATTTAAGGTCAATAAAATCCTTCTCGCAATCATAAATTATATTTTCGCCTAACATTGAATAAGTAAGCTTTTTGTCAGTATTTTCCCTAAATATAACCGCTATTAATGCAGCTATTACACCAAACACAATACCTAGAATAATGTTTGTAAATAATTTTGGCGAAGTTTGTTCGTAGTCTTGTAACCTTCTTGGTTCTTTCAATATGACCACATTTGAGGATTCAGACATATTCTCGACTAATCTTGCCCACTCAAGTTTTTTAGCAAGTTCTGCAACTTTTTCAGCCTCTTCTCTTAAGGCGATTTCAGACTTTATACCGCTTGCGTATTGCCCCTGGATTCCTGATAATGCTCTTTGGGCAGATTTTGAGAATGCACTCATCGCTGTAAGTCCGCCTGAACCGGTCATTGAATTTGCAGGCATACCATTAAGTGAATTCATTTTTTTATCCAAATCTGCTTTAGCCTTTTTGTATTCTGCCTCAAGAACAGTTTTATCGGACTTGGATTTTTCGCTATTAAGTTCTTGGTGTAGAGCGATGTAGTTGTTTATTATGGAATTTACTACGCCATAAGCAAGCTCTTTATCTTTACTTTTATAGCTTATCGTAACCACATTTGTACCTTTTTTGTTTTCAAACGAAATGCCTTTTTTTAAGAATTTTTCTGTAGTCAAAGGTTTTCCAGTTTTTACTGTTGGAATAATTCCGAATAATTTTTTAAAACGCAAATCATTTTCTTGAATGACTTTATCAATCACAAGTGGTGATTGCATAATTTCAAGTTCATTCATGAGGTTTCCACCACCTGACATTAGGGCAGCCATTCCACCACCTGTTCCAACTTCTGAAATAAAATAAGGATTGATTTCAGCCATGTTTGAACTGTTTGTCTTGTTGATGTACAAATCTGCATCAACAGTGTATTTCTTTGCAGAAATAAAAGTCATCAAGACAAAGAATAGAAAAACTGCGACAAATATTTTTGCAATAAGGAACTTTCTGCTCCAAAGTGCAAGAAAAATTTTCTTTAAGTCGATAGTGAGTTCTTCGTCCAATTCGTCCTGCGGACAGTAGTAGTTTAATTTTTGCTCTTGCATAAGTTCTCCTTTATATATTAATTTCCTTATTAAAAACAACCTTCATAACTTTTTTAAGAACTTTTTTAGGGAATTCTTTATTAAATTTTGCACATTTCAAAGCCCTTCTTTTTGATTCTCTCCAGTTTTTTCTTAAATACTTAATTTCAGAATCCACTTTAATAATGGCGTCTTTGCCTAATATTAATCTGCGTTGTATTTTTTCTTTTTCTACTTCATCTATTATGTATTTAACCCCAATATCTAATTGATTTATAAATGAATAATAGAATTTTTTGTAGAAATCGTTAAGATTTTTATACTCATCAATAGTCGTTACTTTATTCCAATGTGTGCCAATATCTGTTCCAGGAAACCAACCCAATTCAAAAGCCATTACTCTGCAAAAACTTTTTGCCTCATGCCACACGACGGAAGAAAAACCTTCTATTGCGTGTTTAGAAGCACAATAAGCACTTCCTCCATAACGGAATGATAAGCCATGCATAGAAGTATTATTTATAATAGTACCATTTTTATTAGCCCTAAAATGAGGCAACAGAGCATTTATTGTATTAAAAGTACCAAAGAAATTAATTTCCATTACTTCTTTCATGTGTTCCAGATTTTCTTCTTCACAAGTTATATTCGCTGATATTCCTGCATTATTAGAAAGAACATCTATCTTCCCAAATTTATCAATTCCTTTTAGGATAGCTTCCTGTATTGTTTGCGGCGCAGTTACATCAACTGATAAACATAACGCATTTTCATGTTCAAAATCCGGAACACGACGAGCTACAGCTATCACATTGTACCCTCTTTCTAAGAGTTGTTTACATAGTTCATGCCCAACTCCGCTTGAAGCACCTGTAACAAACCAAGTTTTTATTTTATTTTTATCTATTTTCTTCATTATAAAAATCCTTTATTTGATTATTTTTCTTACACCCTTATATACGTTTATAAATCCTTCTTCTATTTGATTACGATTTGTATACACCATCAAATCTAATCCTTTTTGCTCATCTTCTGTTGTAGTAAAAACTTCAAACAAAATTGGCTTATCACATTCGCAATGGCAAAATTCTTCAATTTGTCCTAAAAAAGATTCTCTAGTGTTTGCACTCATATATCTAAAACCACAAGATTCAGCCCAACCTTTTGCACCACCTTTATTATGTCCTGCCGCTGCGATTAAAAAATCAGTTTTGTCTTGAATATTTTGCTGACAAGTATGTGAATTTAATCTAAATTCAACACTTTTTTGATTATTTACAACAATAAGTCGTAAATTATTCTTGATATGTTTGTTACCTAAAATATTCATATCGTAAAAGAATGCAGTGTCCCCAATAACACCAAAACATTTTTTATTTATATTCGCTAACGATTGACCAACTAGTGTTGAAACTGCACCATCAATGCCAAATCCACCAACGTTACAATTAATATAAATAGACTTATCAAACTCAAAGAAATTCGAATTTCTTAAAGAATTTAGAATAGCTATATGTAATGACGAATTTTTAGGTAAATGTTTTGACAATTCCATTGATATTAGAGAATTACATAAGGGTAACTCTAAAATTTTTATATCTTGTAGTAATTCAGCCAATTGATTAAAGTAGTAAGATTTTTCTAAGTTTAAATCTAACAATTTTTTGAAAAAAGTTAACTCAGAACAACAAAATAATTTTTCTAAAGGCCTATTATTCCTATTAGCAAATTTACAAAGTTCTGATATTCTCCAAATTTTTGCTTTTTTAAAACAAGATACAAATGAATATTCCCCTGAGATTTCACCGATATCTATTATTAGGTCTGGAAATATGTTTAATCTTTTCATTGTTGCAATTTGAGCAACCATTATTTTGTTTTGTCCATAATAATTTGATGTATTATCGCACAACACAGGAATTCCGTTTTTTTCTGCGAATTTTGATATATTATCTTCTTCATCTTGAGTAAATTTTTTATGAGAACCTATAAAAATTGCAATATTCTTATTTTTTAATTCATTAGGTGAAATTTCAAAATTCTCATTTAAATATTCTGTTTTCCAGACACTTGGCAAAGGTTTTTTGACTCTATCAAATTCAAAATTTGATACAGAATCAATATGAACAGGTTCATTATTGTATACAGCTTTTGATAATGCTGCATTTAAATATGTTAAGCACCTTGAAATATCTTCATTATTATTAATTTCTCCTAGTTGTACACTTAATGCTTTTACATCATTTTGTGAAACACTTCTATCTATATACTGAGGCATTATATTAAAACGATTAGTATTATCATCTAAAAATGTAAGTGCAATTATAGGAATTTTGCGATAATAAGCTTCTGTTAAAGCAGATAAATAATTTCTACTTGCGGTTGCACCAGTGCAAGTAATAACAACAGGTTTTTGCTTTTCATATGCAAGACCTGTTGCAACATATGCAGCACTTCTTTCATCAAGAACAGAATAACATTCAAAAAAACTATCTTCCTGAACCATATAGTTAAAACAAGAATTTCTTGTACCTGGACTGGCTACAACAGTATTAATATTATATGCTTTTAGCATTGCTATTATATATTGTAATGTATTGTATTCCATTAAATTATCTCCTTATTTTTAAATATTCTAATCCGCATAATGTATATCTTACTGAAACATATATTGATGAAACTAACAATGTAATAACAGCACCATATATTCCCAATTTATGTAATACTAATAGCCCCAATATTGTTACTATTGTCGTTTCAATTTTCATTTTAACTTTTTCTATTTGTTTATCAATTGCAGTTAAATAACCTCCCCAAATTGCACCATTGCATATAAAAATATTAGCCACAAAATAAATTATAAGTATCAAATGCGCATTTTGATAATAATCTTGTCCATAAACAAATTTAAGCAAAATTTTACCAAAGAAAATCATAAATAATAAAATTAATAATAAAATAGGAATTATAAATTTTAAATTATGGATTATAATTTTTTTATTATTTTCTGACCTGTTATTTATTAATTCTGGTACCATTTTTTGAACTTGTGCAATTGATAAAAGCCCTACTATACTTGCAATTGTTGCAGCTGAAAAATATAATGCTGCATCTTCTTTAACTAAAAAAATAGCTACATATAGAGCAGATAATTGTGTGTATAAGTAATCTGTAATAGTAGACCCCATATAGCCACAAATACTTTTATCTATCATTTTATAAAATCTTTTTAAATGGTTAAAAACTAATAAATAATTTATTTTTGCAAAATATGAACATTGAATAAAATTAAACAAACCTAACCCAATATTTAATACCAAAAATTTTAATAAAGATAATTTTAAAATATATGATATTATTGCAATTATCGAAATTCCTATTGCGTAAAAAATATTAATCTTTGCAATTGTATTAAAGGTTTTTGTTGCCTGAAAATAAGGCAAAATGAGACCAAAGAATGTTCCATCAAAAAACGACCTAACAACAATTAAAATAAATAGTAAGTGGTTTTCTAATTTAAAAAATATTGAGAATATAGCTATTAAAATAGCTATGTTAATTGCATTTAGTAAAAACAATGATATTTTTAATTTTACTTCTTTAACATTTGCTTGAGAAGATACTAAAATATAATTTGCAAAATCCATATTCGCAAACATTAAACAAAAAACTGCAATATTTTTATAACTTGAAAACAACCCAAAATCATAAACGGATAAATATCTAGCAATAATAAATAACACTAATGTCCCTGCAATTTGCCTTGCGTAGAGCGACATTGCATATAAATGATTATTGAAAATATTTTTAATTATATTACCCACGTTGCACCAGCTTTCTTAATATTCTAATCCCATTTTTCACTGGCTCTGGTAAGTATTTGTGGAAGATAATTCGCCACAAATTCCATAACTCTTTTTTTACTTGATATTTTAAAGTTGCTTGTTGTTCAAGCTCGCAAACTTTGTTTTCTAAAAACTTCATCCTAGCTTCGATTTTTTCAGGAGTGACTTGAACCGGAGCTTCAAGAGCCATCTTTAAGAAATCCAAACCTCTTTGACGTTCTTCAGAAATACGTTTATTTACAACTTCGTAGTCAACTTTAAAAATACAATCTTTTTCATAGATTTCATTAATATTGTTTATGCATTGATAATCAATACTTAACATTTCCAAAATGGATTCAAAACGCGTCGCACCTCTTTTTTTGTTTGCCAAACAAATGAAAGGCTTGTTGAAAATAATTGCAAAACACATTCCGTGAAAAGAATCTGTAATCAAAAACTTACAATCTCTGATTGCTTTAAGCCAGTTTTCGACAGACTCATTAGAATTTGCTAATTCAATAACTTCAGCGTTATGCTGTTTTGATAAATACTTACTAGCTTTCTTATATTCTTTATTTGTATCCAATACATATGAGACAATTTGAGGCGAGTTTTCCCTCGCCCCTTGTGGGAGAGGGCTAGGGTGAGGGGTACTATTTTCTATCAACTCATCCCACTTGGCCCTATCTAAAATAAATACAGGATCAATAATCCATTCGGCTTTGACGTCGAATAAATCTCTACAAATTTCAACTCCAGATTTTTCACGAACCGAAATGAAATCAAAAGATTGAAGTGAACGTTTCATTTTTTCTATAATTTGGGGCGAAGTTTCTTGCAGGAAAAGTTCTTTATCGATTCCAAAACTTGCAGAGAAAGCAATTTTCTTTCTATTAATATCCGCAAAATCTAACAAGTACTGATAATTTCTAGAACTATCACTTCCAAATCTAAACACTTGATCTGAACCAGTAATAAAAGTATTTGCATTTTGGTTTAAATCATAAAAATTCTCATAAGTTTCACATTTTTTTGTTTGTTTTATATTTTTTTCAAAATCTTTAAAAAAATTAAATTTTTCGTATTCACATTTATAATTAAAAAATTGGTTATCTATTAAAATACAACTGTAATTACCTGAATTGTTAATTAAATATTGTAATGCATAGGCGGTTAAATCTGCACCATAATTAATTCTATTTGCCCAAAAATTAATAATCATTATTTTATTTTTCATACACATCATGTTTAAAGTGTTCTCCAGTATTTCGATGTATTTTATAAGTTGACTGACTTATAATGCTGCACTTTTTGTATCGTAAAATATATGCTTGTAATAAACCAATATAAATCCATATAATTGAAATAAAAAATGTATCGTAAAAAGAAAATGCTAATATTATAATGACGGAACATATTGTACCAAGTAATAAATTTTTATTTATTTCATTTAATTTATTTATTATAAAAAAGCTGTTCTTTATTACAGTAAAACAAAAATAAAAGAATAAAATCGTACCTAAAATACCAGTTTCAGCAAGTGATTTAATCAAAATTGAACTACTACCTCCTAAAATATCTGATTCAAGAGTCTGTTTATATATTTCTGGTGTTAAAGGAATACTAGATTGTAATATGATATTTGTTAATACTGAACCTGAATTTCCATAACCAATTCCTATGAACGGATATTTGAAAAATACTAAAATTGAAAAAATATGACAACTAAGATGTGTAGCAAAGGATGGTTCTGCGTAAACTAATCCTGCAAAATTTGTTAAATTATTAAATGTAGCAAATACTCGAGAAAATGAGGTATTAGTTAAATCTATATTTGGATTGCATAATAATAATGAAAGAAAGCATAACAATAACAGAGCTAAGCAAGTAATTATATATTTTATGTAAGTTTGTTTTGATTTATATATTCTATATATTACATAACATCCAATAACTATACTAAAAAATATTATGAAGATAGGTGATTGTGTAAATAATAGACATATTGGTAACATTAAAATTGTTGTTTTTTTTAAAAATTTATCTACAAAAAAATTGTTAAAAATTTTAGCTTTTGTTTTACATAGTTGATAAATAATAGGAGAACTTATAAGTATAAAATATGCAAAGGGAGCTGGTTCGCAAAAGACACTAGAAACCCTTGGCATTCCAAACGCTGTAATTAAACGATTACTTGCATGTCCTGTTACAATATCTTGTCGGAGGCTAAATAAAGTTAGAAAATTTTTTATAAATTCTATGTCATAAATAACTGCAAAGATTCCAATAATTCCTAATACAAAAATTATGAAATATGTTAATAATAAAAATTTGTGAATTTTTTTGTTACAAATCATTTTAGGAACAGTAAGCATTGTAGCAAAAAAAGGAAATAACGATGATAAAATAAATGTATTAATAAAATTTGTAAAAAATTTTGACACTATAAAGTTGCCTCTAAACACAGATATTATCAAGCCTAATGTTATAACACCAATTGTTAAACTTAAAATTATTCCTGCTTTTGTTCTAAAAAAATGCATTATTTTATCCTGAAAATATTTAGGAAAATATGAAACATAAATTAATAAAAATAAGCTTATAGATATAAAATAAATTGGAATAGGTATTTTTCCAATTGGAAATGCACAATGGTTTAAAAAACCAAATGTCATAGCTATTATAAATAAATTGCTTATATTAATTTTTGAAGTCATAGTTGTTTCCTAAATAATTATTAATTACATTAAGCATGATAATACTATCTTTTTCCCAGTTATATTTATTTTTAATGGCATTATACCCGTTTTGAGCTTTTTGATATAATTCTGATTTGTTTTGTAAAATATAATTTATACACTCCGCTAAACTTTTTGGATTGCAAGCTTCATAGACATAACCGCAAGCAGTTTCTTCTACAATACGTTTTAAAGGTCTTGCGGAAGATACTATTATTGGTAGCGAATAAGCCATATAATCAAAAATTTTATTTGGAATAGTATATTGTATCACATCAGAATCATTATGCGGGACAATTCCTATATCTTGAGTATTAAGAAATTCTAACATTTTAGAATGTTCCATCCAACCGTGAAATATAACATTTGTTAAATTATATTTATCTACCATTACTTTTAATTCATCTAAAAGTACACCACTGCCTACTATATTAAATTCAATATCAGCACTTGATAAATATTTACAAGCCTCAATAATTGTTTTTAAATCTCGAAATTTGCCATCAATACAACCTGTATATACAATTTTTAATTTATTTAAGTTTTTTTGACTAGCGGTTTTATATAGGTTTGTTAACCAAGGAGTATTACTCACAATAGAAATTTTATTTGTTTCAATTTTATTTTCACTAAGAAGTCTTTCTTTTTGCTCTTCTACCACCACTAACAAGCTATCACAAATACGAACAGCCTCTTTTTCGATGTATTTATATAAATCTAAATTTTTAAATAAAAAACGCAAAAATATATTATTAATATATTTACTTTCTTTTATTAATGCAGGATAATGTTCTGCTATATCAAGTATTGTCTTGATTTTTAATGCTTTGGCTATTTTAATTGCTGAAATTGCCAATGGAATATCTCTAATGATTATTAAATCTGGTTTTTCTAATTTAAAAATTTTATACATCTTGATTATCCACATAGGATTCAAGAAAAAAGGCGTACTTAATACATTGTCAAAATATTCATTTGTAGAAAAGTTATTAATGCGATGAATCTTAACATTATCAATAATTTCAAAGTTTTTTTCATGCCGAGTATTTCTTGCTAGTATAGCAACATCGTTACCACTGTTAATTAAAGATTTAATTTGTTTATCAATTCTAATATCCCACGGCCAGTCTCCTTGCCATATAAACAGGATTTTATAATTTTTTATCTTTTTCATAATTACTTCCTCAAAAACCTTCTATATATCCAACTTCTTAACCAGTTTGGAATTACACGTAACAAGAACTTCAAAGTTACATTCCTTACAAACTGATAATTATTTATGTAGCCCATTTTTTTGAACTCATAAAATAATAAAAATTCTTGTTTAATTTTATTCCAGCCAACTCGTTTTGCGAGCATTCTTGAGCCAGCTCGAGCATTTACCAAACACTCTTCAAAGTTATGAAACTTACAACCATTCATAAGCATTTTGGCAAATAACAAATAATCTTCGCCAAAGTTGAATGAATTATACCCCCCAACTTCTAAAACTTTATCTTTTTTGTAAATAATGGTCATATTATTCATTGGACTACGCCATTTACCAAAGTTATATATAGCTTCGTGCGTTATCGGTACCACTTTTATTGATTCAATAACTTTAGGATTGTTTTCAAATTCAGTTATAAAAGAGCCCACAACATCAATATCTGGATTTTGTTCCATATAATTTATTTGAATTTCAAATCTATCATTTCTTGCAATATCATCACTGTCCATTAAAGCAACATAATTATATTTACTAGCTTGCAAGCCAGCATTTCTCGCTTTGCCCTGGCCTACATTGTCTTCTAAAGCTACAATATTAAATAATCCTGGATATTTGGAAAGATATTTTGCGATAACATCTTCAAGAGCTTCAGTCAAAACCCCATCTTTAACAATAACTATTTCGTTAGGCATTAAAGTCTGATTAACAATACTTTCTAGTGCTGTATTAAAGTATTCAGGATTTTCTTTATAATAAATAGGTATAAGGACACTAAATTTTAATTCATTATCCATGTCTTCCTCCTAGAGCCAAGAATACTGCTTTTATTAGGATTCCGATTTCCCACAACACATTTCTGTGTTTCAGGTAATACAAGTCATACTGCAATTTTTCCGCAACATCGTCATTATTTATACAATGACCTTGATTAATTTGTGCCCAGCCTGTCCACGCTGTTTTCGTCCATTGGCGACAAATATAATGAGGTATTTCTTTTGAATATAATTTAACCAAATCTTCCCATTCAGTTCTTGGACCAACAATAGACATTTCTCCCTTTAAAATATTTATCATTTGAGGGATTTCATCAAAACGAGCTTTTCTAACAAATTTGCAAAAAGGAATTACTCTATCATCAGAATCTTGATTTTGAGCATATCCACCTTGTTGCACATTTTTAGGGATATAATCATTTGAGTACATTGTTCTAAGTTTGTAGCATTTGAATACTTTTCCACCTTTACCAATTCTATTTTGTGTATAAATAGCTTTTCCTCCATCAGCCATTTTTACACGAATTCCTACATAGAAAAGAATTGGGAATGTAACAGATATAATAATTAAAGCTGATACAATATCAAAAATTCTTTTACAAACATCATAAACAATAGAACGTTTGTTCATAAAATCGTAGAATAATTTATTTACCGACTGTTTGTCTATGAAGAATTTACCAGTAATCATTTCATACATGTCTGGCATTCTATAAAGTTTAACGTGCCTTGGAATTGCTAGAACTAAAGCAGAAAGTAATTCATCATTTAGCCTTTGTTTATTTGCTATAACAACTATATCAATCCTTTTTTCTTTTATTAGTTTTGATAAATCAACTGGCTGTTTGTATATTTTATAACTCTTATCTTCAATAATATCTTCTTGTGAAAAATCTTCAACAAACCCTACAATATTCATCATTAATGCTTTTTTATTAATTATTTCATCTGCAATTAATTTCGAATAAGAGTTATTTCCTATTATCAAAACATTTTTAGTAGGCTTAAAGTTAAATAAATAATAGTGAAAAATTAGTCTGTAAAGCTTTAAACCAGTAAATATTGTAATTAAATTTGCGAATAAAAATTTAATTACGACTAGGTGTTTAAAGTATAACAAGAAAAATATAAATACTGGTATTTGAGAGAATATTACGCCTTCAAATAATAAATATGTATTTTTCTTCGTATTATTGAATTCTCTTATCTTATAATTAGCTTTTAAAAACAAAGATATTAAACCTGTAAGTACAACAAAAATTACAGTTACAATTTTTAGGTTTTGAGGTAATTGAAAAAATCCATACCAAAATGTTGTTGATAATCCTAAAATTATCAAATCGAAAGTAAACATTATTGGTATAGATTTTGACAATATTTTCAATATTTTATTTCCTATATTTTTGTTACTACAAATGCACTTGTTACAAGAGCAGCAATACCTCTTAGTGTTTCACATAATGGTGTTATCCAATCGTTACCTGCAATTTTACGAGGTACAACAATTATATCACCGGGTTCAACTTGAGCTAAGCGTCCTACTTTTTCAGCTCTGCCATTTACTCCGACTTTATAAATTCTAAATTTGTTTGCATTTGGAGTATAGCCCCCAACTTCTTTTATGTAGGAACTAACATTGCTTCCTTTTCTATATGAGAAAGATTGTTCATTATAAACCTCTCCCATAACACTAACTTGATTACTGATTCGAGGGATATAAATATCATCTCCATCTTGTACTTCAATATTATCTATATCACTAATTTTTCTAATATCGTTGCTTTTGATATTTAAAGCTATTTGACCAGTGTAGCGTTTCAAAAGATCTTTATCTTCATTTTTCATCATTGAAATCATTTCCATTTTACTCTTTTGGTCAGCTTCAGTAGCTTTCCAAGCACTCGCCATTCTTCCTTCTAGTAATCTAATATCTCTATCATTGTTTTTTCTTGCGATATTAAGTTGAGTACCTTGTAAGTTCGCTCTTTTATAAACGATACCACGTAAATCAGCTTTGTCTGTTAAGCCTCCTGCTAACATTATCATATCAATTAGCTTTTTACCTTCTATACTTGTATATACACCAGGGCGTTCAACAAAACCTGAAATTTTAACATATTTGATAGCTTCATTATCTCTTAAAGTTCGGAAGAAGATTTTGTCATTTGCGTGTATTGGAATTTCTTTGATTCTATCTGAATTAATCATTATATCGTATAAATAATACAGTGAGGTATCGCCATCTTCATTTGTGATTTCTACAGCCACTTTTTCAGCTGGAATTAGTTTATTATCACTAGTTGTAACTGCTGTTAGCATAACATCATCATTTGATTGTTTTTTATAAGAAACTTTTTGAACTTCTGAATTTTCATTGTTAACATTTGTTTCCATAAAACGAATATCAGTCATTACATCATCTAAGGTTAGACCATCAATGTAAGCTAGGTGTTTTGGTTGATTTATACATCCATAAATATCAACAAAGTCTGAATTTGTATTTTTGTAGATACTTATAATATCTTTTGGTTGAAGAAGTGGATCTGTAAGTCCATCAAAGAAATCTTTTAAAAATACTGGTATAGTTTCTACCATATTGTCTTTACCAGAGACTCTTCTGATAACTGCTTGGTTTAAAAATGTTTCTTCTAATAGTTCATCTTCTGATTTTAAGATATCTGATAGTCTCATTCCTTTTGTATAGGCATAAGTAGCAGGATGTTTTATATTCCCTTGAATTGTAACAATATTTTCTACTTCATTATATAATTCTCTGAATTCTAAAGAATCTCCATTATTTAATTCAATATTTTTTGCTTTGTTCCAAGCCACATTTTGTGCTGTTTTTTGTTTTGCGTCTTTATCAAAACCAATAAGTGTTACTTCGGTTATTTGAGTTGTTGGAGCAAAACCTCCTGCATATTTTATTAGTTTTTGAATATTTTCTTTATTTTTTATTTCATAAATACCTGGTTCAATTACACCATTTTTGATGGCGATGACATTGCCGATTTTATTAACGAATATTTTGTCATTGGGTCTTAATATAATTCCATCATCTTCGCCTAAGAAAATAGTTTTATATAAGTCAATATCTTTAGGTTTGGCATTGTTTGTAGAATATGTAATATTTCTTAAAGTCCCAGATTTCTTTACTCCTCCTGCCATATTCAAAGCATCAAATATGGTTGAGTTATTTCCCACAAGAACTTTACCAGGTCTATTTACTTGACCGAAAACAAAAACAGTGAATTCTTGGCCAGACGAAACATTAAGGTGAATTTTCAAACTTTTATACTTAACATTTGCTAATTTATTAATTGCGTTTTCAACTTCACCAATGGTTTTTCCTTCTGCTTGAACCATTCCAATACCTTGAATAAATAAATTCCCTTTTGAATCTACAGATGTTGTTGTCATTGGATTTAGTAATGTTGCTCCTGATATTGCCATAACATCAACGGAATCTCCTTGAAGATAGGCCGTAACTCTTTCTCCAATGTTTAATTTGTAATTATTATCAAATTTCCCCGTCGTAGAATTTGATGAAGAAACATTCCCAAATAAATCATAACCGACCTGTTTTAACATATTGCCAGAGATTTCAATATTTTTACCGTTGAACATTTCTTCAATCGGACTTATTGTCGGATCAGTATAGATTCGTTCTCCTGCGTTATATTTGTTATTGAATGCGTTGGTTGTTTTTTTAGTTTTTAAAACAGGTGCTTCCATTAAATAGTTTTCTTGTGGTGAACTATTTATAGCGTTTGGCAAAGTTGTTTGTGTATATTGTTGCGGCAGAGCATATTGAATACTTTGCTGCATGTTTTTATTTTGCATAATAGAATATTCTTGTTGTTTTTCTTTTTCTAGTTTTGCTTTTTCAGCTGGTGATACAAAACGTCTTGCATTCGCTGGAGTCAAAGTTGTTGCAAAGATTAATAGTATTAACGACACAATATATTTTTTCATTATTTACCTCTTTTTTTGTAGTTATATTTCGATGTTATTCGCTTTTATGTTATGGCAATTTCCATTAATGATTTGATTGCAGGCCACTCAAGCTTCCATAGTCCAGAAGCATCTAGTGCATAATTCCCTACGCAAGCTAACTTACAATCTTTGCATTTATTAACTGTTTCAATAAATACAGGATCTTTAATAACTTCTTTTAGAGGTCTACCTTTTACACTTATAAATGGTTTTCTGTCGTAGCAGCGCAACATTTCTCCATTTGAATAAATTACTGTTGCAATACGCGGCCAATGGCATTCATAGTAAGTTTTTTTATTAATTATATAATCCATAAAGTAATATGAATTTCTTATAGGATACCCCTGTTTTTTAAGCTCTTTAATTTTAATAAACATTTCTGCCAACTGGTCATTCTCAAGCTCGGTTTCAACAACATTTGTAGCTTCATCCGGTCTTGAAGCAGCTTTATTAACTGTGAAATATAAAAGAATGTCAGCATCTTTACAATATTGAGCAACTTCTTTTATTTGTTCAAAACTTGTTTGGGTTGAAACAGTACAGCAAATGTAAATTCTCATTTTAGGTGAATGTATTTTATGATACTCAATTCCGCTCATCACCTTATCACAAATCCCAGGCATATGGCGTATGTCATCATGAGCTTTTCCAATTGCATCAAGAGATATAAATGACAAATCCGTATATTTTGCAAAGTCTGGATTAGTTTCCAAAAACCAACCATTAGTTGCTATTTTGGTATATAAGCCTGCATCATGCGAAGCTTTACAAATTTCAGCAAAATCTTGCCTTAAAAGAGGTTCTCCACCCCATAAAATACTATCCATATAACCAATCTGCCCGGCTTCTGTAAGGAGTCTAACGATTTCTTCCGTTGACATATCATCCTGACCTTTTTTAGATTTCCAGAAACAGAAATCACAGTCACAGTTGCAAGCACTTGTAACCATCAAAGAAAAGCAAAGTGGTTTTGGATTTTTTGAAAGTCTGCTCTGAATACATTCCAATGCCCCACCAAACAAATGCCTGTAATATTTTATGCGTTCAAATGTCATTTTGTTTCTTGATTCTTGCTTTAACATTTTGCTAACATCTCCTCTTTTTTATTTTCATTTTTTATTTTTGACTTCATTTTTTTTCGTTTAACTAAATCAATAAACGCTTCAATTCTCGTTTGATATCCAGCTTTTCCTGTTTGTTCATCAAAAACTAAAGACATAACTGGAATATCTTCTTCTCTACTGACCTTTGACAAAATATTTTGTGAAACAATTTCCGGCATACAGGAAAACGGCATTATATGAATAACCCCGTCTATACCATTTTTAGAGGCAAATACAGTATCACCAACTGTTTCTATAGTTTCGCCGCCGATTGCACGTTTCATATATTTTTCTGCAAATCTTACACAACGTTCTCTGTGAGATTCTTTTTTGTATAAGAATGATGGTTTTAAAACATGTTCAAGCCAATCCGAGAAGAATATTTGACGCTCTACCTCTACCCCTAAATCTCCCAAAGTTTTCTCAATTTCTTTATTTGCATAAGGGTCTAACAATACAAAAAACTCTCCCAACAAATAAACTTTAGGCACAATTTTCTTTTTATCAATTGGAATTTGTTTAAAATCTTCTATTACTTGTTTTTTTAATCTTTTGCACCCGAGAACTGAATTAGTCTCGCGAATAATTTTATACCATTTTTTATAACATCTTTCTGCATCACCTTTATTAAGTTCTCTTGGACGGGTATAGAACAAGAGTCTTTCCGCAGTATCAATAGCAAAGGCTTTATTAAAGCCCATGCTAAAGCCTTTATAATATCTATATGGGTTCATGCATCTTGTCACATGCCAGAATGCTTGAAGAGTTTGCTTCATCTTGCTTTGATACATATCAAATACAACCATATCAAACTTATAACCCAATTTCTTTAAAGTTTTTTGAGCCATTTTTGTATAATTTCCGAATCTGCAAGACCCCGGAGCCTGAAACATCATCAAAGTATTTGCCCCTTTTTCGAGTGCCATAATATAGTTTGCAAGATTTAATTTGTATGGTAAACAAATTCCCTCAATACTGTTTTTAACTCCAATTTCTAAAGCTTCGTTTGTATTAGGCGGCGGTTCTACAATTTTTACGCCAAGTGAACTTACAAGAGCAACCAGAGCTAAATCAATATTTCCCATTCTTGGCCAAGCTACAATCCTATCTTTTGCAGCAATAGTATTGTCCTTCTGAAAAAATCTATTTTTTTGTTCTTTTCTTTGTTTTAGTTCGTTCAAAACCAACTCCTGCTAAATTACAACAATAGGATTTGAGTATGCAAAGCCTCTATTGTTTATATGTATTTCAATACGATATTTACCAATTTGTGTTAATAATAGGTTACATTTTTTAGCAACACATTCATAAAGCTCTCGACCATTCAAAATAACTTTGATTAAAGCTTTTTTATTAACATCTACTTTTAAATAAGTTTTTTTATCTAAGTTTAAGAAATCTCCACTATTAGCAGATTTTAAACTATTACTAATTTCAATATTTGGAATTTCATTGAGTATATGACGATTTACTATTGTGTTATTACCATTTTTTATGGCATTCAAGATTTGTTCTTTTGCTATATTAAAATCGTTTGATAAAGGTTTAGTTAAATATATAATATTGTTTATAGTTTTAAACATCGTTCTATATGGAAAAATTGTAATAGGTAGTATATAATTGTTTATTTTTAATGCATGAGCATCAACTCCACCTATTGCAGGCACAATTGTTTGCGTTTTAGAGTTTAATTTATCCCACCATTTTAAAGATTCTTGTGAAGCTTTTGATATAAGCTTATGTTTGAATAAATATGAATAGGCTAAGGTAAAAATATTTTTACTATTTAATTTATCTCCCCAACAAGAAAACCAATTCCATATTTCTACACCATCTGGCATGAAATTCTTATTCCAGGTAATAGGAGGATAGTTATTTTTTCTTTTTTGATATTCATCTGGATGTGCTGCAAAACCAATTCCATTTTGTTTTCTTACTTCGTTTATATAAACTTGTGGATTTTCATTAGGTTCTATCTGTTTATTTATACCAAGAGCAATATAGTGATTTTCTTTTTTAGGTGAAATTTCTTCTCCTTTTATTACATAAACACCATTATAAAGACCTTCTTTTGTATCAAAAAAATTGTGGTCAGTAATTATAATCCAAGATAATCCAGCTTTTTTTGCTGCCTTAGAAATTGTTTCAATATCTCCACTCCCATCTGAATTTAGAGAATGGATATGAATAACTCCTTTATATTTAAATTTTTTCAAATTATCGTTTTTCAATTAACTATCCTGTCTTATACAAAACTTACGGTCTTATCATCCTTTTTTGCGGTTTGTTCTCTTTTTGAAGAAGGTAATCTTTTGATATTGTTATTATCTTTAAGAATTTTACGCTTTCTTCTAATTAGCATATCAACAAAGGCTTCAACTCTTGTTATAAATCCGGCCTCTCCAGTATGCTCATCTATTGTTAAATGCATCATAGGAAGTCCTTTTTCAGAAGCATGGTATTGGATTTCATCTACCATTAGTGAATCTGGTCCACATCCAAAAGCAGAAAGTGCAATAATACCATCTACTTTGTTATTCAACATATAATAAGCTGCTGCTCCAGTTAAATCTAATTCATTTGCCCAATATTGAATTTCTCCAAGTTTTTCAATAGAACTGATAGCATCTTGTTTTGAGACATTTAATCCTGTATATGCTTTTACCCCCATTTTTTCTAGTTTTTTTATCAAACTCATAGAAATTCTTTCATCAAATAAATTATATCCATGTGCCATAATTACTACAGATAAAGGCTTAACAATTTCAATCGGTTTTGAAACGATTTTGTTTTCAATTGCATATTTAATGGCATCTTCAAATGGAATGCCTGCTAATGTCATTTGTTGGAAATTATTGTAAATAGACCAACCATATTGAATTGCAACTTCTATTTTATTTTCATCAAAAATATCTAATTGATGGGCTGTATCGTAACAAAAATCTTTAAAAGAAATATTATTTGTCTTATCTAGAGTTGGTTCAATCATTTTGAAAGATCTATCTATAACATTTCTAATAATTTCAGGTAACCCCCTGATTTTTGTACAGTTATTAACTTTATAAGCTGTTGACTGTAAAGATGGTATGAAAATTGTATTACATCCTTTTTCTAATAAATTTATTACATGACCTACAAAAACTTTAATAGGTAAGCAAGTATCAGAAACCACGTAATTGGAACCTTCATTAATTAGTTTTGTAGTAGTTTTATCCGACAAAAGGATATCAAATCCAAGACCTTTGAAAAAACCAAAATAAAAAGGATAATTATTATAATAAGAAATTGCTTTTGGAATTCCTATAATATTATTATAGATTTCAGTATTATCTTTTTTCATTATACCTCTTAGTTCTTGCATTATTTTATGTAATTTGGTGCAAAGTATAATAAACATACTCTGAAATACATAGTAACACAAACAAAATACCAAATTTCATAAAATTAAAAAAATGGTGTATTTTTGTAACAAATTTATAATTTTATCTTTTAAAATTCAGTAATAACAACTTTTTTCAGTTCTTGCACCAAATTACATAAAATGATGTATTAAAAAATGGTGTATTAAAAAATGGTGTATTCTATCCCAGTATTAGAGAATGTTTTGCTATAAAATGAAGTCTATATAACTTTCGTCAATTTTGTCTTGTTCTAAGCATATATAACGCAAAGTTATTTCTGGATGGCTATGATTAAAAATCTTTTGTAGCATGACCACATCTTTATATTTTTTATAATAGTGATATCCAAATGTTTTACGAAATGAATGACAGCCAATATTAGCTTCAATACCGGCTTTGCTACAAGCATAATTAAGTATTCTATAAGCAGCGGATCTATCCATTCTATTTTTAAATATGGTTAGAAATAATGGTTCTGTTACTTTTCTACCTTTAGTAAATGTGTTTAGAAGAGGTTTTAATTTTGAATTAATTTGTATCTTCTTGGGAGTTTTATCTTCAGAATTTTTTTTAACAGGTCTAAGTAATCTATCAATTACGTAATGCCCACCTTTATTATTTGTTTTAAACACAAAAGGTCGTGATAAACCTTTTATTATAGGGTCAATGTCATTTATTCCAGATAAATCCCTGATTAGTTTTGCAGAGAACTTAAAGGTTGTTGTTCTTAAATCAACATCATTTTTATTTATATCTGTTTGAAAATTGGAATTGGAAATCAGAGTGGCTAAAACATTTAATATAATTCTCTCATTTTTTGTGAGGTCGAGCCCAATTATACCCTGATAGAATGTATCAATTACAGTTTCTTTTTCTCCATTTCTTATTAAATTACCAAAGGCAATTTGTTCTTTATTAACAGTACGTTTTGTAGGAACTAAATTAATAACTAATGGATACTGTAATTGTGCTACAGCATTTTTTAAGCAATCAACAGTTTTACCTATTTGCAATTCATCAGTTTTGTTTTGCACAACAGGTTTTTGCTTGCTCTTTATATATGCATCTTTTTGTTTCTTACTTTTTGCCATACTCTTCTAAGTTTCCAAATTAACCTACTGTTAAATCATCATCCCAATCATCTTCAAGAGAAATATCATCAATATCTTGCATTCCAGTATTCATACTTGCAGCAATATCATCAATATCGTCTTCTGTTTCTTCTTCAGAAGTAACTTCAACATTCAAGTTATCGCCTTCAATATATGAATATTCAAACAAGGCTGCTATATGCTTAGGTTCTTCATTACCAGTCTTTTTCCCATGCCTGTTTTTTAATATTCTTAAATCAATTACAGTATCTTTTGTTTTATTAATAGAGATGGCTGCAACAACTCCTGCTTTTGTATATAAGTTTGAATATGTTGATATATGCGTAAAGTTAAGGTCAGGTTTATCTTTTGCAAGCTCTGTAATACCTGTCCTATTGAGTTGAGCTAAAAATAAAATCATTGTACCTTGACCATTAAAGTGTGTAGTAGTATAAGCATTTAACTGGTTAATCATCTTATTAACCATTGTCATATCTGCATCAGATTTTCCTCCATCCTCAAAAGAAGTGAGTTCATCTGCATTATCAACTACAACTAAATCTACCTTTCTACCTTCTTTTTCTGCTATAGCATCAATAATTGCTGTGAAAGACTGTACGGAACGCAGATTACCATTACTATCATCAATGACATATATATTGCCATGACTTTTTGCATATATTTTAAAATCTTTTACGGCATCTTCCCATGTATATATCTCAGGAGTTGCAACATACGGCAGATTCTTCTTCAAAGCCAATTTGTGCTCCATTTCTTTAGTAGCAACTTGGTCTTTAGATAAACCTTTAAATATATGGCAGTGCCTTTCTTTTTTGTATAAGAAGCAGTAACCATAATTTCCGTTTTTGTATTCAAATACTGCCATAGCTACCCCTCCATTCCTGTTACTTGTGCTTGACCAGAGAAGAAAAGAACATAACTCTAAAACAATTATCCCAATCTACAGGTATGAGTATAGGTGCAATTTCAGAATTAGAAAGTTATAGTAAGGATACTGTAGATAAAGAAAAAGTTAAAATACCAAGTTTATATACTATAATTGCTCTAGCAATGGTATTGGAAATTGACTTAAGTATGTTTAATGAAGTGGTGTACCCAGTTGAAAATAAAGAAAGTACGACAAAGAAAAATGAAACTATACTGAGAGATACAATGAAAAAATTAAATGTTCCTCATAAAGCTATTACTAGTATAATGACATACATAAATATATTATCTAATATTGGAGATATGTACGACTTACAACATCTTGATAATATAACTGGTGCTGATAAGCAGTTACAAAGAAAACAAAATGAATTATTAAATACTTATTCTAGGCTTCGCAGAGAAACTCCTTAGATACTTATTATGTAATTTAATGTAAGAAAGAAAAAATAAGCATATTTTACTCCAATTACATAATAATTACATAATGGACTAAATTTTATGAAACCATGTCGGGAAATAAATTTATGAAAAACTAAAAATTGAGTTAATCCATCACCTCTCAAAAGACTTATAAATAAAGAAACTTGACAACGAATCTTTAGCATGTAGTATATAAATATAAACTGAGCAAGGGCGTTTAGCTCAGTTGCGCAAGCGAGGCAATGAAGTTAAATTCACGTAAGTTCCTTCAAGTTGGAGCCGAGCGGTTCTATGATACAGGCGCTCTACCAACTGAGAGATGAAAATTAAATATGGTGTGCGGGCGTTTAGCTCAGTTGCGCAAGCGAGGCAATGAAGTTAAATTCACGTAAGTTCCTTCAAGTTGGAGCCGAGCGGTTCTGTGATACAGACGCTCTACCAACTGAGAGATGAAAATTAAATATGGTGTGCGGGCGTTTAGCTCAGTTGGTAGAGCGTCTCCCTTACAAGGAGAGGGTCAGAAGTTCGAGTCTTCTAACGCCCACCATTTATAAAAAAGAGCCTTTTAAGGCTCTTTTTTTAGCATGTGCATTCCTAAAGTTCAAAATTTCTGTATGAATTATCAATTTCATCTTGAGCTATTCCGATATAACGCAATGTCACTGCAGGATTTGAATGGTTCAAAATCTTTTGCAATAAAGCGACATCTTTATATTGTTTATAATAAAAATACCCGAAAGTTTTACGCATCGTATGCGTACCTATTCGGCTTTTTATACCGGAAGCTATGCAGGCTTCGTTGAGAAATCTGTAAACCTGTGAACGATGCAATCTTCTGTGTTTCTTACCCATAAACAAAGGTGCATCCGATTCTTTATCTTCTAAATACGTTTTTAGAAGATCTGTTATTTTTGTATTCAAAGGAAATTTTTTATACTTGTTTGTTTTTTGTTCTCTTATTTCTACATAAGTTTTATTCAAAACGTCCGAAACATTAAGCCCCAGTATATCAGATACTCTAAGTCCCGTATTAATTCCGAAAACAAAAATAAGGCGGTTTCTTAAACTCTTTTTCGCCAAATATTGTTCTACTTTTTTAATATCTTCTTTACTTCTTATCGGTTCAACAAAATTCATTTTATCTCCTTTCATATTTACCTAGCCACATGGCTGATAAAATATAAAAGCTCAAACACGATATAATTATTTTTATATCGTGTATAAGAGATAAATTATAAAAAAACTATACGGATTTTTTATCTTCTTTTGCCGGTCTGCTTTCATTCAAGAAGAAAACAAACGGGATAATTAATACCGCCGCAACGGCAAAATATCTGAAAGTTTCAACGTATCCCCATAGAGTGGCCTGCTGCCTTAGAATATTATGAATTTGAGCCTGTCCCATATGAACAGCAGTTGACCAATCAACTGTCGTCATAAATGATGAAGCCATAGCCTGCACTCTTTCTGAATAAACATGATTTGTATCAGTAAGAGATTTTATTAACATATGTTGATGTGCCTGAGAAAATCTTGTAATCATTGTAGTGGCTATAGAAGTCCCTATAGCGGCACCGGTATTTTTTAATAAGTTTTGCACCCCTGCAGCATTTGTCTGTGCTTCATTAGGGAGGGTTGCACAGGAAATATTTGATAAAGGTACCATTGCCATAACCATTCCGAGACCAAAGGTAAAATTCGGAATTCCGATATTTGCAAGAGCAATAGAAGTGTTTATTTCACCAAACATAAGTCCGGCAGCCGTAAGGATTAAAAGTCCGCATATTGTCATTGCTTTTATACCGACTCTTGCAACGAAAATACCGCATAAAATAGATGCCAGAAAACATCCGGCTCCGCGTGGCACCATAGAAACTCCGCTTAAAAACGCTGTATAGCCCATTAACGATTGCAGCATAGAAGGCAGAATAGAAGCAGAGGCCATCATAACACCCATTAAAATTATCTGCCCCATTGTACCTATTAAAAAGTTATGGTTTTTTAAGATTGCTAAATTAATAAGCCCTGAATCTGTTTTACTTTTTTTGATTTGAATAAAAACAAATACAAAAAACGAGATCATAGAAACGGTAAACAACTTACAAATCCAAGCTGCGCCAAACCAATCAGCATCATTACCCTTATCTAGAACTACTTGCAAAGTTAAAAGCCACAACAGCAGAAAGAAAAAGCCGGAATAATCCATAGTTACGTGTTTTTGTTTTCTGGAATAAGGCGGCTCTTCTATATATTTTTTTGATAGCAGAACCGCAATTATACCGAAAGGAATATTAATATAATAAATAAACGGCCAGGACCAGTTTTCAGTAATCCATCCGCCTAAAGCAGGCCCCATAATCGGTGCCATAATAACACCGAGACCGAAAACTGCCATTGCTGCAGGGAGTTTTTCTTTAGGAAATATTTCAAAAATCATTGCCTGAACAACCGGCAAAATGCCGCCGCCGCCGGCACCCTGCAAAATTCTTGAAAAGAGCATCATTGCCATAGAATTTGAAATACCGCATAATAAAGATGCAATTGTAAAAATTATAAGGCTCATAATAAAGTATTGCTTACGTCCGAAAAGTTTGCTGAAAAAATCAACAGTAGGGATAACAATACCGCTTGCAACAAGATAGCTTGTAATAATCCAGGTTGATTCGTTATGACTTATGGAAAAAGTTCCTGCCATATACGGAAGCGCTACGTTTGATATGGTTTCATCAAGCGCAAACATAAAGATTGAAAGCATTAACGGTATCATTGTAATCCACGGATTAAGCTTAAACTTCCACTCTTCTTGCGGTATGGCGTTTTCCATAGTTGTTCTCCTCCTGCATGTAGAAAATTCTACTCCTAATTTAACCATATACAAAAATAAATTACAAGCTCAAAAAAAAGCTTGCCTTAGAGGCAAGCTTTAATATCTTCTGCTATTAAATCAGGAGTTAAATGATATCTCTCATAAAGTGTTTCAAGCGGGACTCTGTCCGTAAATTCTTTTTTCGAACCGTAGTTCAAGACTTTCATACCGGAAGTTCCGTAAAATCTTGTGATTTTTTCGCCAAAACCGCCGTCGAGTTCTCCGTCTTCAAGCGTAATTACAATATCATGTTCTTGTTTTAAGCCTTCAAGCATTTCTTCATCAAGTCCGGTAATAAACTTCGGATTAATCAATGTTGCATTAATACCAAGTTTATCGGAAAGCACAGCTTTAACTTTTTTACCCAGTTCAAAAAATGTGCCCAGTCCTATTATTGCAACTTTTGAACCTTTTTCTTCAAGCTTATATTTATTCAATACGGAATAGTCCGTGTCATCATCTTTTCCGCTCACAAAGGCTGCACTTGCCGGAACTCTTATAGCCACCGGATATTTTGTCTGCTCAACAGACCAATCCAGCATCCTTAAATATTCCTCTTTACAAGTCGGAGCGAGATAAACCATATTAGGAATATTGGAAATCAAAGGAATATCAAAAGTTGTAAGGTGAGTTGCGTCAGCCCCGGAAATTCCGCCCCAAAAAATAAGCAGAGTCGCGGGGTTACTGTTCAAGGCCAAATCTTGAGATATCTGATCATAAGTTCTTTGAACAAAAGAACTCATCATTGCAAGAACAGGCTTTGCACCTCTTTTGGCAAGACCTGAAGCAAAGGCTACAGCGTGTTCTTCCGCGATACCTACATCCGTATACTGTTTACCGAGTTTTTCCCTAAACTCCGGCGTAAAACCGCTTACCCCCGGAGTTGCAGGAGAAATTACAATTAATGAATCATCTTTTTCCGCTTTTTTCTCAAGATAATTTCTTGTTATTGTTCCGTAATCTTCTCCGGAAGCTTCAAATTTGAAATCGGGATTTAATTCACCGGGAATTATCCAATGATAATGTTCCTTGTTATGCTCTGCAACATCAAGTCCTTTGCCCTTTATCGTATGCATATGAACAAGTACCGGATGATTTGCGTCTTTAACTTTATTAAATAACGCTATAAGCTTTTCTATATCGTGCCCTTCTTCAATATAACAGTAATCAAAACCTAAAGCTTTGAAAAAGTTACACTCAGCCTTACCTTTAGTTTCTTTTAAAAGTTTCAAGTTGCTGTATAATCCGCCCTGATTTTCAGCAATCGACATATCATTATCGTTAACAACAACAATAATATTACTGTTGAGAACCGCAGCATTATTCAAACCTTCATAAGCTTCGCCGCCGCTTAGGGAACCATCTCCGATTATTGCCACAACATTTTCTTTGCCGCCTTTTAAGTCTCTTGCTTTGGCAAGTCCCGCAGCTAAACTTACGGAAGTTGCGGTATGCCCGATTTTAAACCAATCGTGTTCACTCTCTTCGGGGGCTGTATAGCCTGAATAAGTATAATATTTATCCGGGTCGGTAAATCCTTCCTTTCTTCCGGTTAAAAACTTATGCGGATAACATTGATGCGACACGTCAAAAACAAGTTTATCATCAGGAGAGTTAAACACGTAATGCAATGCAATCGTAGCTTCCACCATACCTAAATTCGGCGCTAAGTGTCCGCCGGTTGCATTAACTTTCTTTACTATATAATGTCTTATCTCCTTCGCAAGCTCGTTCATTTCAGAAAGAGAAAGCTTTTTAACGTCTTCCGGAGAGTTTACTTTATCTAAAATACTTGCAGTTGTTTCCATTTATTGCTCCTTTCTTCATAACTATTATTATAATACATTCTGATAGCAGCTATCAGTCAATAAGGAAATCTTACTTTTTTATTTTATCTTATCTCATTGCTTCTTCCTTTTATCCTCTACTACACTAACCTTTCCCCCTTTACCCCTTTCCCCCTTTACCCCTTTACCCCTTTTATCCCCGATTATCGGATGAAAAGAATTTTAATTTGATTTTTAATCAGGAGGAAAGGAGATTTTTTTATGTTTTATGACATCTTAAAAGCAAAAGATATGGTTAATCTTGACGGCGGTAAATTTGAACGCAAAATCTTGCTGGAAAATAATAACAGCTCGCTCAGTATTATTGCATTAAAAAAAGAAGAAATTATCGACACGCATACTTCTTCTGCAGACGCTGCCGTTTTTGTTCTTGATGGTGAAGTCGAGCTTCATTTTGATGCCGAAAAATTTAAAGTCGACAAAGGAGAAATTTTAATGTTCAAAAAAGATACTGAACATAAAGTCCTTGCTCTGAAAGACAGTAAATTTTTACTGATAAAAATTTAATTACAAAAAGTAAAATAGGGTATTCAAAAAAAATGAATACCTTATTTTTTGCCTGTTAAACCTCAAAAAACAAAATAATCAACTAAATGCTTCCCTTTTTGCCCTGAATAAAAAAAAGACCTTGTGTATTTATAACCAAGGCCTGTCCGTTTAAATAAGAAGAGAGAGCTTTATATCTGTATTAACAACCCTAAAAATATTTTTTGCTGTTTTTTGTCAAAAAATTTACAAAACTTTACATAGACTTAAAAAATTTTATAAAGAAACCTCTCTTTGAGAAAGAGAGGAAAGTTTGAGCGATGAGGATTCTTTATTATATTAAACTCTCTTTCATAAACAATCATTAAACTTTATGCTAATATAAGTAGTAGCAGCAGCGGGGAATTTATGAATTATTCAAATCTGTTCGACCGGGCAAGAAATTTATACACATCACTTTCATACAATGATAAATACGGAAGAGCAAAGATTCCGTTCCGATATTTTCTTGAGCTTACTTACCGCTGCAATTTGAACTGTCCGTATTGTTACATTGGAGAAGAAAGAAAAAAACAAGAACTTACAACAGAGGAATGGAAACATGTAATTAATCAGTTTCCTTTTTATTCAATAGCAACCCTTGTCGGCGGAGAACCGCTTGTAAGAAATGATTTTATTGATATTTTAGCCTATACTTCAAAAAAAATAATGAACAAGGTGCATGTTGTATCGAACGGGATTTTAATTAATGATGAAATAATAAATGCTTTTAGAAAATATAAGCTCTTGCTTTTATCCGTATCTCTTGACGGTTATGAAACAAATCATGATAAAAATCGCGGTCAAGGCGGAATTTTCGATAAAATTATTTCTAATCTGGAAAATTTAAAATCAAAAAAGAAAAACCAGATGATTGATATTAAAACAATTATCCTTGAAAACAATCTGGATGATTTGCCAAAATTGTATAAACTCTGCTGTGATATGGGATTTGAATTCTTTTCACTGTCTTTTTTAAGAAACAATCATTGGAAACAAAACTCTGTATTGCAAGAGAGTTTCATTCCGGAATTTAGCGCAAACTATCCGATAAATCTCTACTTTGACCTTGAACATTTTAAAGAGATTTTCAGAGAGTTAGAAAGCATAAAAGGAAAAACAAAGATAAGATTTTCACCAAAATTTGAATACTCGAAAAATCCGCTTGATTCAATTGAAAAATTTTTCCGTATTCCTGCCGATACTTCGCTAAAAGATATTTATAAGCCTTGCACATATCCGTACAACAACATGATGATAAATCCGGAAGGCTTCGTTTATCCGTGTCTTTCACAAAAAATCGGCAATGTAAAGGAAAAAAGTTTAAAAGAACTCTTCAATGCGCCGCATTATTGCTGCTTCCGCAAAAACCTGAAAGCTTCAGGCGGAACATTCGGTGCCTGTCAAATGTGCTGTGAACTGGAAGTAAACTTATAATTTATCAAATTCTCTTTTTATTTCTTGAATATCCTGCCACATAAGCCATTTCGGTCCTCCCTTTTCGTGGGTATCGTTCCTGAGCAGATACGAAGGGTGGAATATCGGCATTAACTTTGCACCATGAACAATATCGCCGCCTTCAAACCATTTCCCGCGGATTTTAGTAATACCGCCGACATTACCTAAAATTGATTGAACGGCAACATTGCCGCACAAAAGTATAATTTGCGGCTTAATTATATCAAGCTGTGCTTGAAGATATTCCCAACAGGCTTCTTTTTCGTCTGGCAGAGGATTTCTGTTTTCCGGTGGTCTGCACTTTACGGTATTACAAATATAAACATCTTTTTCTCTGTTCAAACCCACCGAAGCAAAAATTTTATCCAGCAGCTGTCCTGCTTTCCCTACAAACGGTTTTCCCTGCATATCTTCATAATACCCCGGCGCCTCTCCTATAAGCATCAATTTCGGATTCGGCAGCCCGTCATCAAAAACTATATTATGTCTTGTATCTCCAAGTCTGCATTTATGGCAGTTTGAGCACTTATTTCTTATTTCTGTTAATTTTTCGTACATAAATAAATCACTTCTTCCGTAAATAAATTATCAAAAATTTTATAAAAAATACCTTTTCTAAGTTTTGCCCTTCGCATACATATTTTTTTTATTATCTTAAAATCATGCTTTTGTGCAAAATTCCGGAAATCAGTTGTCGTTAACAGATGAATATTCGGCGTATCATACCATTCAAACGGCAATATTCTCGATTTCGGCATTTTCCCGAAGAATAAAAGATAAAATCTGACACGCCAATAACCGAAGTTCGGGAAACTTACAACAACACGTTTCCCGGCTCTTAACATTTCGCGAATAACATAATCCGGTTTTTCCGTTGCCTGCAGTGTTTGGTTAAGAATAACATAATCATAAGATTTATCGGGATATTCATGCAAACCTTCATCAATATCACCTTGTATTACCGAAAGCCCTTTTTCCAGACACTTAACAATATTATCCCGGTTAATATCGATACCGCTCACCTTAACCCCTTTATCTTTAAGGATTTTCATTAAAGTACCGTCACCGCAGCCTAAATCCAAAACCGCAGAGCCGCTTTCAATCATATCGGCTATAATAGAATAATTTAAATGAAGTCCTTTAGAGCGTGTATAATGTTCTTCTAATCTGTGCATAAGAAACTCCTTATGATTTTTGTTTGAACTTCGTACTCCAAAAGAAAAGCATCATGTCCGCAGGGAGAGTCAATTTCGCAATATGAAACATCTTTTTTATTATTCATAAGTGCATTTACAAGCTCTTTTGATTGAGAAGACGGAAACAACCAATCCGAAGTAAAAGAAATTACCAAAAACTTGGATTTTGTTTTTTCAAAGGCTTTTTCGAGAGAACCGTATTTTCCGGCAACATCAAAATAATCAACGGCTTTCGTTATATAGAGATAACTATTTGCATCAAATCTGTCGACAAAAGTTTGGCCTTGATGCGCCAGATAACTTTCTACTTCAAAATCTATGTCAAAATTAAATCCCGGCCCGTCTTTGTCTTGAAACCTCCTTGCAAACTTTTCATGCATGGCTTCTTCGCAAAGATATGTAATATGACCTATCATTCTCGCAATTGCAAGTCCTTTTTCCGGTTTTTTCCCGTGATAATAATTTCCGTTATTGAAATTCGGATCTGATAATATCGCGTTTCTGCCCACGGCGTTAAAAGCTATACTTTGAGCGGAAAGTCTCGGGGTGGATGCTATCACAATGACTCTGTCGACCATATCACCATATGTTAAAGCCCATTCCAAAGCTTGCATTCCGCCCATTGAACCGCCGGCAACCGTAAGTTTCTTAATTCCGAGAAAATCAACAAGTTTTTTTTGTACTTTTACAACATCTTCAATCGTAATAACCGGAAAACCCAAACCGTATTCTTTTCCGGTTTCGGGATTTATGGAATTCGGCCCTGTTGTACCGCTGCAGCCTCCGAGCATATTAGAGCATACTACAAAATATTTATCCGTATCAAAAGCTTTACCGGAGCCAACCATATCATTCCACCAGCCCGGTTTTTTATCTCCAATATGCCAGCCTGCGGCATGGGCGTCGCCTGTAAGTGCATGCAAAAGAAGAATTGCATTATCTCCCTGCGGATTTAAAGCCCCGTATGTTTCGTAAGCAACTTCAATATGCTTTAATTCCCTGCCTGATTCCAATAAAACAGGCTCATCTGATTTGAAAATTTTTGTTTCGACAATATACATTCAAAACTTATGCTCTGATTAGCTCTTTTACTTTATTTCTTTGAACCGTAGATTTTTTCGTCCTCGGTAAGTGTTCCTTAACAACAGTAATGTTGACAGGACGTTTATACGGAGTGAGTCTCTGCGAGAGACGTTTAACTTCATCTTTCATCAGTTTGTTTAAAGCAGCATCATCATATTTTGCAATAAATTCATCCGTCGGCACAACCACCGCTGCAATATCTTCTGTCCCGTCTTTTGCTCCTCCTTCTCTTGAGACGCCGAAAACACATACTTCCGCAAACATCCCGCTCTTTTCCAAAACAGCTTCAACCTCTTCGGGGAAAACTTTTTTCCCGCCAGAGAGCACTATCATATTTTTAATCCTGCCTGTAATATAAACCCGGCCTTTGTCATCAATTCTTGCAATATCTCCGGTATGAAACCAGCCGTCTTTATCAATAGCTTGTGCCGTCAGTTCGGGTTGGTTATGATAACCTTTCATTATTGAAGGTCCTTTTAAAAGAAGTTCACCTGTTACGGCATCCGTTTTTGCCTCATAACTTGAAAGAGGTTTTCCGACAGAACGCAAATCACGGTTTCTTTCTATATTAACTGTTGCAATCGGGCTTGTTTCCGTCAAGCCGTATACTTCATAAACCTGAATACCTACTCGCTGGAAAAACTTAGCAACATTTAAATCCAGCGGTGCTCCTCCTGACATACAGCCCTTAAAAGCACCCCCAAAACACTTGTGAATTTTTCTGAACATTAGCTTTTTTGCCCATATAAACGGAACAAATTTTGCAAAATGATAAAGAATCGGAAACATTTTTTGCGAGAATTCGGATGTATTTTTCATTTCCGCTTCCAAACCTGTTTTCAGTAATTTTAAAAACGCAGGAACGACTATCATAAAATTAATTTTTCGGTCTCTCATTACGTTTAAAATATCTTTCGGCTTAAGGTTATGTGTATAATAAACCGAAAATCCCAAATTTAAGAAAGTTGTAAAACCGACAGTCATTTCAAACAGGTGATTCATCGGAAGTATTGAAAGAATTCTCACATCGCCATACGGCAGCACTTTGTCAAAAGTTTCTTTTAATCCTTTCAGCTGAGCAAGCATGTTACCGAAAGTAGTTTCGACCCCTTTCGGAGAACCTGTTGTACCGGATGTATAAATTATAAACACGGTAGATTTTCTTGAACGATGTCTCCATTTGCACGTATAGTTATTCGGAATTGTGTAAATACTTTGCAAACCGTCGTAAACAGGATGTTCATCCATAACAATAATATGCTTTAGAGACGGAATAACTTTTTGAAGCTCCAGAGCCTTATCAATATAAGTTTGTGAGACAAGCATAACAGAAGGCAGACAGTCAGAAAGTATTGATTGGAGTTCGTATTTTGTAAGTTTTATATCCAGAGGAACAGTTATTAAGCCTGAAATTACGGATGCAAAAACGCAAGCACCGTATTCCGGTTTTGATTCGGACAAAATCGCAAGTTTTTCATCTCTTTTAAGGCCCAAATCATTCATTAAATATGCCGCAAGCCTCCTTGACATAAGACCTAAGCCGTCATACGTAAGTTCTTTCCAGCCAAACTGGGTTTTCATGCCGAGTGCAATTTTACGTGCATAAATATTTGTCTTATCTTCTAACAGTGACAATACATTGCTTTCGCGTTCTTTCATACTTCCTCCAAGATATAAGTTTATATCAAATATTATATCAAATCTTTTAATTTTAAAAAATATTTCTTAATATTTCGTGACAATTATCCGTTATTCAAGAGTTAATGCAGATTTTTGTTGTTCACTTTTTAGGGTACACTTCAGAGCCTCCCTCAAAAGGGAGGGAGCTTAGCGCACGCTGAACGTACAACACCCCTTCCCTTGAGGGAAGGTCAGGATGAGTGCCAGTTCGTAAGGATAAAGATTTAGAGCAATGTAATTTCTTATCAACTTTTAAACATCAATTAGCACCCACCCCAGCCCTCCCTCAAAAGGGAGGGAGCTTAGCGCACGCTGAACGTACAACACCCCTTCCCTTGAGGGAAGGTCAGGATGAGT
>CALUPN010000008.1 GCA_944322625.1 Candidatus Gastranaerophilales bacterium
GATGAGCGATGAGAGGTTGGTATTTATTTTTAGCATGCCAGCCTCCTTTTGGGGTTTGACCCCTCTCCCGAATTTCTAAGTTTCGCAGAGCTCAACTTGAAATTCTGCCCTCTCCCGCAAGGGGCGAGGGAACCGGCACGTTTAGCATTCAGCCTACACGCTCCGACAGATTGAACTCTGTGGGGGAAAGAAAAAGTGCTAAAGCATTTATCAAAGCAGGAGTTTAGACTTACCCCCCCCCCGAAAAGCATGACTATATGCGGGTTTGAGGCAATTGAGGCAATATTCTGCATTTGCTCTACTGCTTCTTTCTTACACATATCTTAATCGCATCCTTGATTTATTATACTTTATTAATGCCACATTCTTATAATTTGTAACACTTTAGACGGTAAAATTTTACATTTTTTTACAATTTTATTTAATTCTTAACCTTAGATTGACGGGCATGCTTTATAATATATAATTACAACTATGGAAAGCTTGGCAGAATTTATTCAAAAGAAAAGAGAAAAAGCCGGATTATCGGTAAGCGGGCTGGCTAAAAAGACCGGTATTAAATTAGAAATTCTTGAAGATATTGAATCAGGAAAAGAATTGTTTCTGCCTGTTACCCAAAGGCAGCAGCTTGCAAGGGTTCTTAAATGTTCTGTTAAAGAATTAAAAGAGCATGAAAGAGAGTATAAATTTGATGTTGTGAGTGACGATACAATTGATATTCTCAAAAGAAAAATTCTAAACAGGGAAACCAATCTCAGATGCCCTCTTTGCGGTGAGCCTCTTGTTACAAGAATTGCTAAAATGTACGATTTGGAAGATAATTTAGTCCTGCAGCCAAAAGCTCATTGCGTAAAATGCGTTTTTCAGATTAAGGAGTAATATGAAAAAAAGTCTGTTAACTTGTATATTAATAGCAGCACTTACCGCTCCCGTTCTTGCGGGAGAAAACAATGATTTAAGAACTTTATTTTTAAATAATAAAGCAAGAATTTGCGCTATTAATATCAGAACTTTTAACGCTCAAGACATCAACGGTAATGAAATTATTGATGAAGGAGAAGAATGCGGAAATTTTTTAAATGCAGTTGAAAGGCTTGATGAAATTAAAGATTTGGGATTCAACACTCTGCATGTACTCCCGATTACCCCTATTGGAAGGCTTAAAGCTTTAGGAACCGCCGGTTCTGTATATTCTGCGGCTGATTTTTGGAGCATTAACCCTCAGCTTGTCGATAAAAACTCAGAACTTAATGACATTGAACAGACGAGAAGGTTTGTTGAAGAGTGCCACAAGCGTAATATCCGAGTAATAATTGATCTCCCGAGCTGCGGAGCTTATGATTTATTCCTGACGCATCCTGAATTATTCATAAAAGACAGCCGCCAATGCTCCATTGTACCGACAGATTGGACAGATGTCAGACTGCTTAACGTAGGAACAGATAAAAAACTTAATCAGGATGTTCTGGACACACATAAAAAATTTGTGGATTTAGTATTAAAAATAGGAGCTGACGGTATTAGAGCGGATGTTGCAACAATAAAACCTTTCACTTTCTGGCAGGAAATTATTAAATATACACGCTCTAAAGACCCGGAATTTCTGTTTCTTGCAGAAGCTTCCGACTCCTGGAGAGAGCCGCCCAGCTTGTATGCCGTATTCACTCCTTATGACAAATTACTGCAAGCCGGTTTTGATGGATATTACGGAAGTTTTTTCAATCTAAAAGACTGGAACGCACCGGAGTTTATGGAACATATTAAGTTTAACAAAAAACTTCTTGATTCATACAAAGAGCCCAAGAGTGTAATCTTAAGTTTTTCGACCCATGATGAAGTAAGCCCCGTTTTACTGCATGGCGAAAATTTCTCAATAATGATATCCTGGCTTAATGCAACATTGCCGTTTAATGCATATTGCATTGACGGATTTTTCAGCGGTGACGCGTACCTTTATCCCTGGGCGAATACAAAGGCCGAAAATTCTGAAACCGACGATTATTCGTATTTTGTCCACAGGGGGAAACTGGATATTTTTAACTTCTCCAGAAAACCCGGAGGAGAAAATGAAAATATCTTGAATAATTTTAAAAAGGCTTTCGAATTTAGAATAAAAAACAGCGATTTAATTACCAAAGGCGAATTTTTGGAGCTAAAAACCGACAATGAAAAAGTTTTCGCATTTGAAAGAAATTATAAAAATCAATCGGTAATTGTTATCGGAAATCTTGATTTTAAAAATCCGCAGTATAAAATTACAGTAAGAGTTCCGAATGTAAGAAAAAAGAATGATTTTGAGATTATTGCCGGAAATGAAAATATTAAAGCCGGAAATAAGAAAATTTTTACGGATTTGGATAACGGCGAAATCAAAGTTTTAAGACTCATCAAACAACGAAAGGATTTATAATGAAAAGCGATAAAATAGTATTTACCGGCATGAGACCCACCGGGAAATTGCATCTGGGGCATTATCTCGGAGTTATAGAAAACATGGTTAAGCTTCAAGATGAATATAATTGCTACTATTTTATTGCAGACTGGCATGCTCTTACTACAAAATACGATAAAACGGAAGGCTTAAAGCAGGATATTATTGACGTCGCAACAGATTGGCTTGCAAGCGGAATTGATCCTAATAAAGCCGTAATTTATGTGCAGTCACTTATTCCGGAGACTGCTGAACTGCACGTATATTTGAGCATGATAACACCGCAAAACTGGGTAGAGCGTGACCCGAATTTAAAAGATATGGCAAAAATTCTGCGCTCTAAGGAAGGGTTTGCTTCTCAAATTAATTACGGACTTATGGGCTATCCGGTTCTTATGACAGCTGATATACTCTCTTTTAATGCGGATTTTGTTCCGGTCGGTATTGATCAGGTTGCACATGTTGAATTAACAAGAGATATCGCAAGAAGATTTAATAATATTTATAAAACAGAGTTCTTCAAAGAAACCCAGCCGCTGTTGAATAACTGTCCTTTATTATGCGGATTAGACGGCAACAAAATGGGAAAATCTTTTAATAATGATATTAAAATCTCTGACAGTGAAGAAGTTACGGCAAAAAAAGTAATGTCTGCAATTACGGACAGAAGCAGAATGAGAAAAGATGATTTAGGGCATCCGGATGAGTGCGAAGTTGCTTTCAAATACTGGAAAATATTCGGCTCGGAAGAAGAAATTAAAACCGTACGCTCTGAATGCGAAAAAGGATGCAGAGGATGTGCGGACTGCAAAAGACAGCTTGGTGCTAAAATCAATGAAAAATTTGCTCCTATAAGAGAAAAACGGAAATATTATGAAGAGCATCCGGAAATTGTCGAACAAATCTTAAGAGACGGTTCTGAAAAAGCAAGAGTAAAAGCAAAAGAAATTCTAAAAGAAGTAAGAAAATTGGTAAAAATGTTCTGAAGGGATTTTGCAAAAACTTCTCCCGTATAATATAATAATTTGCATGAAAACAGGTGCTTTTATTATTCCGACGGGAATCGGAGCTTCTATTGGAGGTTTTGCCGGCGACGCAAGTATTTGGGCAAGAAAAATTGCAAAAAAATGCAGGCTTATTGTTAACCCAAATGTGGTTAATGCTGCCTGTTTTTCCGGAATAACCGACAATATGCTCTATGTTGAAGGCTACACTCTTGATGAATTTTTTAAGGGTAGATTAAAGCTTAAACCCTCTAATGAGAATAAAATCGGAATTATTTTTGATAAATCAATCAAACCGGATGTTCTTAATGTGCACATCAATACGATACATGCCGTTGAAACAGTCTATGGCATTAAAGTTACCGGCTATGAAATCACTGACGAAGATGTCGGAGTGGAATTTTTTATCGAAAATCAATCCGGTGCATCAGTCGGAAACGTAAAAAACCTTAACACACTGAAAAGAGCCGCGCAAAAGCTTCTTACTGCAGGGGCGGAAGCTTTGGCAATCGTGTGTCGTTTCCCCGATGAGCAAGGAGATGATTACTCCAAAGGAATAGGAGTCGATCCGGTCGGCGGCGCGGAAGCAATAATTTCACATTACATCTCTAAAGAATTTTCGGTTCCTTGTGCTCACGCTCCCGCATTTGATGATATTTCCATATCCGCTGAAATCGTTGATAAAAGATGTGCCGCAGAATATATAACACCGACTTTTCTCCCCTGTATATTACTGGGTTTGAGTCAAGCTCCGCAAATTTCACTAAATGACGGAATAAGTATTGATTCGACGGATTTTTTGATTATTCCGCATAACTCCGTAGGCTGTATTCCTGTCCTGGAAATGCTTAAAAGAAAAAAGAAAATATATGCGGTAAAAGAAAATAAAACCGTTTTGGATGTAACTCCCATGAATTTTTTATCGACATATGATATAATAGATACATATGAAGAAATTATGGAGCGATTATAGTATGAAAAATTTTAAAAAGGCCTTCACTTTAGCCGAACTGCTTTTATGCGTCGGTATTATCGGTATTGTTTCCGCTATGGGGGTTGTTATTGCAAAACACAGTACTGACAAAGCTTACAATCTGTTTTATTACAGCGGATATATTAACCTGTATTACGCTATCGCTGACGCAAAAGCCCAAAATTCAGAGGAGTTGTCCAATAGAGCAATTATGGAAAATGTGGCAAATATCTTAAGTAAAGGTACTGAAAGTGCTTCATTATTAAATAATATTAATTTTTTAACGGCAGAGGGAACTCCGGAATTAAATTTTATTACATATAAGGCTATAAACGACAAACGTGTTTTACAAGGTTATGGCGGTGGACGGGATACATCTTCTGATCAAAGACTCAAAAACCCGGATGATTTTGATTACCCAAGTTATGTTTTTGATGATGGCAAAGATGATCCAAACCTTGACCCCCGTCCGGACAGTCCTACCATACCGGATAATCCGTCAAAACCGATTTCGAAAGAGCCAACAAAATCGAGTAACCCTAATCCGCCAGGCAATTCGACCAACCCCGTTATAGACATAAATAATCCTGATACGTGGCCCGGCCCCGATAATCCGAATTCGGTTGATATAGAAACAAACAACGGCATAACATTTTATTACCCGAGTGGACTTTCAGACGGATTGAACGGGATAAATGCAGGTACTGAAGTAACCAAAGCAATCCCGATTACAATGACCGTTCCGCAAAGAAAAACACGCACAAATAACGGAATCGGTACGGTTTTGTTGGTATATGTTAATGCAGATGACGGTTACTTAATTCCTGTTGCAGACAACGGAACGGTTAATTTACAAACCAGAAGAGACCTGCTTCCGGCATATCTGGATAACGGCAAAGTAGGCAGAAATAATGTTATAAACAGAAATAATTTTGATTATCAGCCGATTGCATATGCAAGCTACAGAGATGCTTTCTGCACGGTAAGATACGCACTTGAGCATGATAAGCATGATGATCCACCATCTCTCGGGGATCTGATTGTATGCGGAATTAATCCCAATATTCCTCCGGGAGAAGGGGTTCTTAAAATAGCAAATCCCCGCAAAGCAAGATAATAATAAACAAACAATAAAAAAAGTCGGACTTTAAAAGTCCGACTTTTTCTATATCATAAATTCCTTTTATTTCAAAGTTACTTTATTATTCTCAGCAAGGAATTGCATAACCTTTTCATTCAATGCTTGTTGAGAAAGCGCATTAAACACACCCGGAGTTTGTGAAAGCTGCTTAATCATTGTGGGAGCATCTATGTTATACATTTGGCTGAGTTCTGACAACTTCGCACCAAAGTCTGCCTGAGAAACAGTAATATTTTCTTCCTTTGCAATTTTATCAATTACTAAAGAGTTTTTAACTCTTACCGCAGCATCTTCTTTCAGGCTGTTCATAATATTATCATACCCTTGAGCCTGAACTGCCTGATCCCAAGAAAAACCTTGCATTGAAAGTTTTTGTTTATATTCTTCCAATAGCTGGTCAGCCTCTCTGTCAATCATTGATTGCTGAATGTCAACCTTTGCTTCTGAAGTAATTTTTTCAAAAACGGCCTTTTCAGAATTTGTTCTGTCGATATCAGCTTTTTGTTTATCGAGATACTTTTGAATATCAGCCTTCAAATCATCAACCGTTTTAAAAGGCCCGACTTTTTGAACAAATTCATCATTTAGTTCAGGCATAACTTTAGTTTTGATTTCATTAATCTTACATTTAAATACAGCCGGCTTACCTGCCAATTTCTTTTCATGATACTCTTCCGGGAAGGTTACATTAATTTCAAACTCTTCTCCGAGCGGTTTATCAATCAGTTGTTCGGCAAAGCCCGGAATAAAGCTTGAATGAGCCAAATCCAATGTGTAATTCTTAGCATCACCGTGCTCTATTTTTTCACCGTTAGAAAAACCTTCAAAATCAAATACTACAATATCTGTTCCGACTGTTTTTCTGTCAGTTACAGCTACTGTTGAAGCATGCTGTTCCAAAAGCCCGTCTATTGACTTTTGAAGAGCATCCTCCGGAATTTTATAAGCTTCGACTTCGATATTCAAACCTTTGTATTCTCCGAGAGTCACTTCCGGACGTAATTCAAGCTTAGCAACAATCTTTAAATCTTCACCGACTTTGTAATCATAAGATTCTACATACGGCTGTGCCACAACATCAAATTTATTTTCTTTTATAACTTCTGAAAATATTTTCGGAAGAGCACCTTCTATTGCTTCGTGCTTAATTCTGTCTTCTCCTACATATTGTTCGACAATATTTCTCGGCGCTTTACCTTTTCTAAAGCCCGGAATGTTTACATACTGAGCTAATCTTTTAGCCGCACTGTTATAATAATTAACAGCATCCTTTGCCGGAATTTCAATATCGACTTTTACGATATTTTCCGCCTGTTTTTCAATTGTTGTGTTCATTTATTTATCCTCTTTTCTGGTACTGATATAAATAAACACTACTATAAACAGAGGATATATGCAACAAAAACGAAAAAGTGCGGAAATTTATATAACCACTCCCGCACTTTCTCATAACTCTCGGTAAAAAATTGTAAGCCGGAGATTAGTCCGTCAATAACTGTAGTGCAGAATAAGCGGCGGGAGATAAAACAGAGATATAGCCCAGGTTATGAACAGAAACGTACGCAAAGCCCCTCCCTTTTGAGGAAGGGCCGGGGTGGGTGATAGCTAAACAAGTATAAAACAAGGTAAACACTAAAAATACTACACCCTTACGGGTTAGCACCCTTCCCAACCTTCCCTCAAGGGAAGGAGTGCTGCACGTACGGCGTGCGCAAAGCTCCCTCCCTTATGAGGGAGGGCCGGGGTGGGTGCTAACGGTACTTTTTGTATGTTAATTTCGGCAAGCATAAAAACCCGGATAAAAGAAATTAAAACAAATAACAAACCCCCGGCCGCCAATATTGACGGCCGGGGATAATAACAGAAGTTTATACTACTTATTATAATAATAATTTATATTCTCTTGTTTTGATACAAAATTGATGTGAAGCCTATTATCGTTTTCTTTTACGGTTAGAGAGCAATTGTCCGAAATCCGTTTTTTATCTGCGGGAATTTCAATATCCCAGGTTTGCTTGATATAATTTTTTGCATCTTCCGCGCTGCTAATTTCTTCAAACTTTTGTATCAACACCATTATGTCTGTATATTGCTGCTGTTCTTTCTTATTTGTTAAAGATTGTTCGGCATACAAATTATATTTATTTATATCCATTAGTCACCTGCTTTCTGTTCTTTAATTAATATATTTCAATAGCATATTTTCTGCAAAGTTCTTCAAAATTTATCAGATTTTCAGGGACTGAATAAGATGTAAAACCATTCGCATTCTCTTGAGCACCTACAGGGTTACCTTTTGCTTCGGAAGCAGCTCTTGCAACTATACTATCGCATTCGCTCTCTGTAAGATACGGGAATTCTTCTTGAAGAATGTTTTTGTACAACTCTGCATAACAATCAATGTATTCTTGGACATAAACAAGTCTTGTCCGGTGATTTCCGCCATTTTCATAATTTTCTTTTGCCCCTAGACATTCTTTCAACTTTTGTTCATTTTCTGTCAAGAAATAATCATCTGTATAGAGCAAATATTCTCCGTTATTTATGTAATCTCCTTTAAAGAAGGATTGAACACTCGGTAATGCAAAACCTATACTCTTAAACTCTATAAGACCCGCTTCACCACTAGTTTTATCAGAGTTCTTTCCATTGACGTTTGTGCTTGAATCTGGAATACAGGCTTCTATATTTTCTTTTATAGAATTAATGATATCCTCAATCGTTGAAGTAGTATCAGGGCTATAATCAGGACCATTTAAACTGTTACCAAACGTAGGGTTTTTATAAGCATCATCACCAAGGATTTTTAGCGTACACATTGTTAAACATATATCAATATATTTATCAGCAGCAGTACTGTCAAACTCTAAACCAAGAGTTTCTAATACGGATTTTAAATACTCTAAGAGCTGCGGTCTCATTTTATCAAGCTCTGCCAATAATGCATCCCATCCAGACGCTATTTCATTGCCATATAAAAGCCCAAACGCCTTGACAGAAGGATCACCGGTCCAAAAATCAGCGATATTAGCATCTTTATCAACCCCTGCCGCCTCATAATCAAACTGGTAAGAATCTTCTTCCGGAGTATCTACCGGTTCATCAACCGGCGGATTTACCGGAGGATTAGCCTCAGGCTCTTCAACCGAATCTTCAACCGGAGGGTTCACCGGAGCGCCGGTATCAGGAGCTCCAACCGAAGGATATTTACTCTCGTAATTAATATCATCATTCCATTCAGGATTTATTGTAATAGTTCCGGTAAATCGATTTAAATAGCTGTCCAATAATGTATGGCCATCATCTTTGCTATCATCTGTATTGTTATTGCCGCCGGAAGCATTACTTTTTCCGTAACAAACAATTGTATAGTTTGTGCCTTCATAGCTGTATTTTACTTTATATCCGTTGGCATTTTCTTCCAATTGATAAGTAATTTTGTGCTTTTCCAATTCTTCAAGAGCTTCTAAATCTCCATTGCCTAAACGTTCATTTACCGACTCGGCATCAAAAACCTCTTCTTTTGGTTTTTCAGAAGTTTCAATGGTCTTAACCTCAAAATTCTTGCGCAAATAACAAACATCTTTTCTTCCTTGCGTATAATCAATCATTCTTTTTTACTCCTTTCTTGTTGTAATAAACAAACAGTTAACATTTATGATACGTTAATTGTTTTTACGGCATTTTTTTTGAAAAACTTTAGAGTTTGCAAAAGAATTGTTACAAAAATTTACAATCATTGTAATTTTTGAATAAGAAAGATTTAGTTAGCACCCACCCCAACCCTCCCTCATAAGGGAGGGAGCTGTGTGTACGCCTAACGTACAACACTCCTTCCCTTGAGGGAGCGGCTGTGCGCACGCTAAACGTCCCCCCCCCTTCCCTTGAGGGAAGGCAGGGATGGGTGCCAGCCCGCAAGGGAAAAACTGTAGAGTAGACTTCAGTCTACCACAATAAAATATATTTTCCCTCAACTTCTGAACTCCTAAACTTCTCAACTCCTAAACTTCTCAACATCAATCAGCACCCACCCCAACCCTCCCTCATAAGGGAGGGAGCGGTGCATACGCCAAACGTACAACACCCCATCCCTTGAGGGAGCGGCTGTGCGCACGCTAAACGTACCCCCCCCTTCCCTTGAGGGAAGGCAGGGATGGGTGCCAGCCCGCAAGGGAAAAACTGTAGAGTAGACTTCAGTCTACCACAATAAAATATATTTTTCCTAAACTTCTAAAAGCCTAAACTTCTCAACATCAATCAGCACCCACCCCAACCCTCCCTCAAAAGGGAGGGGGCAGTGCGCGCACTTTCTGAGCAATTAACTACACCAAACCTTCTTTAACAGCCTTTACCGCGGCCTGCACTCTGTCATTAACGCACATTTTCTGCAAAATTGAACAAACGTGCGCTTTTGCAGTGTGAACACTTACAATAAGCTCTTTGGCAATTTCAGTATTACTTTTTCCCTCAACTAAATGTTTCAACACTTCAAATTCTCTTTCTGTAAGAGGTACGCGTCCCTCTTCGGAAGTCTTATCTCGCAATATCCCGAGTGTCTCTTGTTTGGGGAAAGAATCCAGAACTTTTCGTGCTATTACAGGATCCAGCCAGCAGACTCCGTTTTTTACGTCTCTTATTACATCCGCCAACTTGGCAGGATCAATATCTTTTAAACAATATGCCATAGCACCGGAAGATAATGCAGCTATTACTTCTTCTTCTCTGTCATGAGAAGTTAAGGCGATAACCTTAATATCTTTGTTCATTTCTTTTACTTTTAAAGTAGCTTCTATTCCGTTCATGCCGGCAAGCCCCAAATCCATTAATACAATATCCGGTATATGTTTTTCAATTAACTTGAGTCCGTCAATTGCATTATCGCTCTCCGCAACGACATTAATATCTTCATTCGAATTTAAAGCACATCTTAAACCGACACGAGTTAATTTGAAATCCTCAATAATAATAACACTTATTGTTTTCTTTTCTGTGCTTAATGCTGATGCTACCATTTAATTAGTCCTCCTATCGGGCGCTTATTATACTCTCTCTTGCCCTTTACCCCCTCTATTAAATAATAGTCGAAATGCATAGTACATTCCCCGAGTATCTAATATTTATTGAACATATAATCTTTATCATTATTCTAAACTATTGGTTTGTAAACATTTATTGCAATACATGAAATCTATATCAATATGATATATAATATAAGTATATGTATATCGTCAAAAACTTGAAGGACTATAATTTGTCCCACAAGCAGCGCATTTTTGCCGGCTACTTGAAGGATAATGTGGATTCGTTTGTTTGTTATGAAAAGATAACAAACCGTAGTGCAATGCGTAAATATTTTGCACCGGATAATGAATTTTATGAATATTCCACAGCCATTGCCGAGCCGGCTGAACTTCTGGCCCGAGCTATCGTTGGATAATCCGTAAATAAAATCATAACTATGTTATACTTTATTTATGAAAAGAATTATTTTTACTCTGTTTTTTTGCCTTATATGTACAACCTGCAGAGCTTCTCAAAGCTTTGAGACTGATTTTAACGGACAAAATTACAAACTTCTGTACAGCGAAAAAATACCGGAGCATTCAGGCTATATAAACGAATACTTTAAACCCCGCGAAAACCGCAACTCTTGGAGTGAAACAATAAACGTTATTCATTTTCCGAACGCATATTCACCCATTGACCATGCTCTTGAGTTCAGTAAGTATTTGAATACGATGAATTGTCCGAATGCCGTTGATATCGACGAAAAGCAAAATATGGCAATACTTGATTTTATAATAATTGACGGACAAAAGCTCCCGATAAATCTGGAATTTAATGTTTTTAAATACGAAAAAAATCCGGAATGCGGCACTATAGCCATTCAGTATATAAAAAAATACAGTGTATATAATACAAAGCAAGTTGAAAAAATAAAAAAAGAATTCGAAAAACTTCGCCCCAAAACACTAAAATCAATTAAAAAATTTGAAATTCCGGAGATTGTAAAACAAAATACTGATGAAATAAAACTTAACGATTTGCCATAACCTGCTGTTATCTGTTAGCATATATGAGGATAATAGTCGATTTTAAGGAATTATAATAAATGAATTTGAATTTTAGAAAATGGGGGAGCGTACTCGGTGCCGTATTTTTAACCGCAATTCCGTCGCATGCTGCAATGACCTTTCCTAATATTAATATAGGCTTAGGAACAGCTAATACTCCGCAGGATTTCACAAACGGCCTGCAAATACTCATTTGGTTAACGATTTTAACCTTAGCTCCGAGCATATTAATTATGACAACCTCCTTTATAAGGCTTGTTGTAGTTCTTTCTCTTACCAGACAAGCTCTCGGGGCCGGAACATTACCACCTAATCAGGTCATTACAAGCCTTGCGTTGATTCTTACGTTTTTCATTATGGCGCCGACATTTAATGAAATTAACGAAAATGCGCTTCAACCATATATGAAAAATCAAATAACCCAGCAAGTTGCCTTAGACAGAGGAATTATTCCGGTCAGAAACTTTATGTTTAAACAAACGCACGAAAAAGAGCTTGCACTATTTGTCAGAATGGCTAAAATAGAAAAGCCCAAGAATAAGGACGGTGTGCCGACATATGTATTATTACCTGCGTTTATTTTAAGCGAGTTAAAAACTGCATTCACTATCGGATTTGTTGTTTATCTTCCTTTTCTGGTAATTGATATTGTGGTTTCATCCGTTCTGGTGTCAATGGGTATGATGTTCTTACCTCCGACAATGATTGCACTTCCGTTTAAATTAATCATGTTTGTAATGGTAGACGGCTGGTATTTAGTTGTAAAATCACTTGTGGAAAGTTTTGCAAGGTAGGGAGAAATTTATGAATCAGGATGTAGTTATAACTCTTTTACAGAAAATGTTTATATTAACTCTGGAAATATCAGTTCCGATTTTGCTTGTCGGAGTTGTACTGGGTTTGTTGGTCAGTATCTTCCAGACTGTTACACAAATACAGGAATCAACTTTGACATTTGTGCCTAAGATTGTAGGATGCGTGTTGCTGCTAATCTTTCTTATGCCCTGGATGATAAGCATGTTTGTTACAACGGTTAACGAATTCATGGATATGATACCTCAATTGATAGGCGGAATTTGATGTTTAACCTGGATATTTTATTTTCACCGGCTAATATAATTTTATTTATGGCAATTTTTACGAGATTGTCAGGATTATTTGCTTCCGCACCGGTATTTTCGACATTCCCCATACCAACACAGGTAAAAATATGGCTCGCAGCTTCAATTGCTTTTATATTGTTCCCGATTGTACAGTATAATACAGTTTTTGTTGCTCCGAATTCAGTTCCGGCACTTACTTTAATTCTTTTTAAGGAATTTGTTATCGGTTTTGCAATAGGCTTTTGCGCAAATATACTGTTTGCGGGCATTGAACTTGGGGTAAACACATTCGCCATCCAGATGGGTTTGTCTGCAGACCAAGCTTTGAACCCGACCTCCGGCGGGAATTCTCCTGTTATTACTCAAGCTTACACATTTCTTGCGACAATGATTTTTTTAATTCTCGGCGCGCATCAATGGCTTTTTTCCGCAATTTATAACAGCTTTAAAACCATGCCGGTCGGCTACACATTTCCGCTCTCACCGGAGCTTGTCGGGCATATTGCCGCACTTTCCGGACAAATTTTCAGCATAGCTTTAACAATAGCTCTTCCTATATTCGGAATCCTTTTTATTACAGATGTATTATTGGGCTTTACCTCAAAGATGATGCCTCAGATGAACATTTTTATGGTTTCCATTCCTTTAAAAATCTATCTCGGCTTACTGTTGTCCTTAATCTTTATGCGCCCGATGGCAGAATATATAGCAGTCCTCGCAGAAAGGTTTCTCACACAAATTGCAGGCATGTTTTAGTTAATAATTGCTTCTTATAACTCCTATATAAACTTCAATCTGCATCCGTTCAACCCTTATTCATTTTTACCTGCTGTTTCAACATTGAAAAGTTAATGCTATAATAATACTTGATGGGAAATGAAGCGGCAGAAAGAACCGAAGAAGCCACCACCCGACGGCGAACCAAAGAAAGGGAAAGGGGTAATGTTGCAAAAAGCAGGGACATGGACTCCGCTCTTGTTATGGTAGCCGGAATTGCCTTGCTTGCACTTTTTTTGAAAGGGATGCTGGAAAATATCCTGAATATGATGAGGGAGTGTTTCTCACATTTGGACCCTTCCATTGTTAATAATTCAAACATTATGGGCATGCTGCTTCCTTACTTTCATTATCTGGCAATCATTGTCTTGCCGTTTTTTGTCCTACTTTTAATATTTTCAATTATAATTATACGATTGGATGTCGGACACGTTTTTGCCCTTGAGCGGGCAAAATTTAACCTTGAAAATTTATCTCCGAGAAGAATATTTCAAAATGCAAAAAGAATATTTAACCCATTTGAACCTCGCTCATTAGTAGAATTTGTAAAATCGATTTTAAAAATAGTAATAGTCGGAGCATGCGGTTATTCTGCTATTAACAGCAGAAAGGGGGATCTGCTGGGCCTGGTCGGACTTGAAATTCCGGTTGCATTAAATATTCTCGGCTCTGTGCTTATTAACATGATAATTAACATGTGTCTTGCAATGCTGATTTTGGGTTATCTTGATAAAAAATATCAGAACTATGAATACGAAAAATCAATTAAAATGACTAAACAAGAAATCAAAGATGAGCACAAAGATACTGAAGGGGATCCTAAGATTAAAGCAAGGATTAAGTCCATCCAGATGCAAATGGCCCGTCAAAGGATGATGTCATCAGTTCCGACCGCTGATGTAGTTGTTACAAACCCTACGCATTACGCGGTTGCAATAAAATATGATAAAACAAAAGCCCCCGCCCCGATGGTAGTTGCCAAAGGAGTTGATTATCTGGCTTTCCAAATAAGAGAAATTGCAAAAGAAAACAATGTTCCGATAGTAGAAAACAGACCTGTTGCAAGAGCTCTGTATAATACAGTTCCGGTAGACGGCATAATCCCGTCTGATATGTACGTTGCCGTTGCAGAAATTCTTGCTTATGTTTTCAGACAGAAAAACGGAAATTAAATTTTAAACTTAATAATATTGCCATTTTACCCCTGATGATGTTAAAATATTAATATTGGAGAGGAACGCCTCAGATAAGGCAAAAAATACGGATGGAATTAGGCAAGTTATCAAAATTACTAAGCAATAACGATATCGTCCTTGCAATAGGCTTGGTCGTTATTGTTTGCATGATGGTAATTCCTATCCCGGCCCCTCTTTTAGACCTTCTTCTCACAATAAACATTTCGCTTGCGGTTGTAATCCTTCTGGTATGTTTATATACACAAGAGCCTCTTGATTACTCGTCTTTTCCGACCGTACTTTTAATTGCAACACTTTTCAGATTGGGGTTAAACGTAAGCTCTACAAGACTTATTCTTCTCTACGGAGAAGCCGGAAACGTAATTAACTCCTTCGGAGAATTCGTAGTCGGCGGTAATTATGTAGTCGGTGCCGTTATATTTTGTATCTTAGTTTTAATCAACTTTATGGTAATTACAGGCGGTGCAACCCGTGTTGCAGAAGTTTCCGCAAGATTTACATTGGACAAGATGCCGGGTAAGCAATTAAGTATTGATGCTGACTTAAATTCAGGCTTGATTAATGAAGATCAGGCAAAAGAAAGAAGGCGAAAGCTGGAGCGTGAAACGGATTTCTACGGTACAATGGACGGTGCTTCGAAGTTTGTAAAAGGTGATGCAACAGCAGGTATTGTTATCACAATTATAAATATTGTCGGAGGCTTGATAATAGGTGTTGTTCAACTTCATATGAATGTACAAACTGCACTTTCCACTTATACAATATTAACCGTAGGTGACGGTCTTGTATCTCAAATTCCCGCACTTTTAATTTCTACAGCAACAGGTTTAATCGTATCAAGAGCTACAGGCAAAGATGAATCTTTGTCACAGGATATTAAGAAAGAAATGTTCTCTGACCCGCGCGTATTAGGAGTTGTAGCCGGCCTCATCGGTTTTATGGGTATAGTTCCGGGAATGCCTACGATACCGTTTCTTACAATTGCCGCAATAACCGGCGGTATGGCTTACTTTAAAGTTAAAAACAAAAAAGAAGCTCAACTTACACAAGAAGCTCAAAAAATTGAACAAGAACAAAAAGAAAAGCTCGGGAAAAAAGAAAAAAGAGCAAAAGCAACAAGAGAAAGTGTTATGGAGCTTCTCAATGTTGATACGATTGAAATTGAAGTCGGCTACAGACTTGTTCAACTGCTAAATGTCGAAATGGGCGGAGATTTGCTTGAACGTATAGCGCAGATAAGAAGACAGACAGCTTTGGACTTGGGCATAATATTACCATCTATCCGCGTAAGAGATAATTTACAGCTATCTCCGAATTCATATCAAATAAAACTTAAAGGAGTAGCATTAGAATCAGGCGAAGTTTATCCTGAAAGATATCTTGCAATGTGCGCAGGAGATCCGGTCGGGAATCTTGCAATTAACGGTATTCACGCAATTGAGCCGGCGTTCGGGCTGCCTGCTTTATGGATAGAAGCTAAAGACAAAGATATGGCCGAAATGTCAGGATATACGGTTGTCTCAGCCTCAGCCGTAATTTCTACACACATCACGGAAGTTATTAAAAAATGCGCTTCCGAAATTCTTTCAAGATATGATGTTCAGCAGCTTATTGACAATCTTAAAAAAGAAGTTTCGGAAGATTATGTAAACGATATTATGAAAGATATTACCGTAGGCGATGTTCAGATAGTTATGCAAAACCTCTTAAAAGAAGGAGTTGCAGTAAGGGATTTGAAAACCATATTAGAGACTATAAGCTTGCAGGCTAAAATTAATAAAAACCCGAATTTCTTAACCGAGCATGTTCGTCAGGCTTTATCAAGAAATATTTGCAAACAAAATCTTGCCGATACAGGTGAACTTTATGTAATAACACTGTCTCCCGATGTGGAAAATACTATTGCAAAAGGTGCAAGCCCTGACGGTCAAAGCGTTACTTTGGAACCCGGATTTACTAAAAATATGTTTGATAAGATGAATTTGGAATTGGAAAAAGCAATAACAACGACGGGAAATCAACCGGTAATTCTTTGCTCTTCACCCATAAGACTTTTGTTTAGAAAATTGGTAGAAAGAACGTATCCGCAAATTGCGATTATGGCATATAATGAAATTAGTCCGAATGTAAAAGTTAAATCGGTCGGAATGGTTAAAGTAGAAGCTGTTAAAAGATAGAAAGGTTTAATATATTATGAGAGAACTGATAAAAGAAAATCAATTAGTAACAATAGTTCCGCAGGACTTTAAAAAAACAAATAAAGGAAAAGTTTTGGAAGTTTCTATGGACGGTTTCAGGATGGAGCTTAAATATAAACCTGAAGGCCTTATGGTTAACCACATTTGCGATTTTTATTCTTTTACTGATAACGGTTATTTGTATTTTGAATCATATATTCAAAATATAGAAAATAATGTAATTTCAATTGCAAATCCCGTAAAACACAGATTTCTGCAAAGACGTAAATTTACCCGTATTAAATTCCTTGAAGATTTGGAACTTAAATATAATGATATTACGCATAAAGCAAGAACTTTGGATTTATCAGCCGGCGGTATGAAAATAAAAACCGCAGATAATATTGATATGGAAAAAAATTACGATGTATCAATAAAATTAAGCGACGAACAAGAAATAAAATGTAAATATCAATTAATCCGAACGGAAAAAAGTGACAGCGGCTTATATACAATATCCGGCAGATTTATAAGTTTGAGTAATATTGATAAAATGACATTAGTACAATTTTGTATGAAAAAAGATATGGAAAACTTAACCAAAAAAGGTGAATAGATTATGGGTTATACGGAGAATATGAGACTGCTTTTCGTTGTTATAACAATGATTGTTATAGGAACGGTTAGTATTGTGCGCGTCGGAGTTATAGATCTCCATGCAATTTTGACTACAGCGGCAATTTTAATTCCTGCTGTTATTGTTATGGGATATTTAGGACAACGCATCGGAGAGATTATAGATAACCCGAAAAATAAAGCCGATGCTGATTATAAAATGGCAGTGTTAAATGCTTTGAAAAAAATGGATAAATCCATTACCCTTCAGGAGCTTAACGAAAAACTTACCAAACAGGTTGCCGAACCGGATTTACCGGAAGCGGAAAATGAAGATGATTTAGATGTTTAATCAATATCCCGCCACATATTTTATTATGTTAAGCTCTCTTTATTGACTTAATTTGTACAATTGGAGTATAAGTATAGTATGAAGAAGTTTTGGGGAGTATTACTGATAATATTACTTTTAACGCCGGCTAAAGTTTTTTCTGCGGGAGAAGATGTCGTTACTCTTGATAAAAAAGATTTAGAAAAACCGGAAATTACGCTGGAAACAAATGCAAAAAAAATTAAAGGCTCACTACTGGTTAATGATTCCGAAACATTAGCAAATTTAATCGAAATTCAAAAAGAACATGATATTAAAGATTTGGAAAAACTGTGGCAGGGAACCGTTGAAAACAACCAGGTAATTGAATTTGCATTAAAAAAGCTTGCAACTCCTGAATCACAAAGACGCATACATTCATCACTTATGGCAAAAACTCTTTCTGCAATTGTAGCCGGAGCATCCTTTGTGCCAAGCTTAATGGGTGCAAATTACGGCGTTCAGACATCCGCATTTTCTGCAGGAAGACTCGCGCAAGGGTTAATTAATAAAAAAACAATGCCACAGGAGACTCCACTTACCGATACTGAAATTATTGAACTTGCAAGCATGATTGAAGATTTGCAGGATTCTTTAATAAGCTCCTATTATAATTATAAAAACACACTGAGTCAGCTTAAAGACACGCGCTCCAAAATGATTTTATACAGCCGCAACTATTCAAAAGCTTTAAACGGCAGTAACGTATTGGAAATAGCTATTTCATCATCCCTGTATGATGCAATGAGAATTCAGGAATTTAATCTTGAACAAGCCGCAAAAAAATACCATATTCAACTTCAAAGATTGGCAGGAAAAAAAGTCGTAGACGACTTGGAACTTTACCAGTACGATTTCAATTCTGTTCTTTATAAAGACGGAACTTCCGCTGTTAAAACAGATAATAAAAATCAGCAAAAAAATTCAGATAACAAGGGGGGAAAAAATGGCAAAAAATAAATTAACGGCATTTTTTCTGCTTTTTTGTTTAACCCTGTCACCGGTGCTTGCCGAAGTAAAATTGGACGACGTAACAACTCCGAAAGACATATTTTTCAGACTCGGCACAACAGACATTCCGGAAAATAAAGTAGATGTAAGCGGAAAAATTGAAATCAAACCTTCTATTTCAAGAGACGAAAAAAACGAAGCATTAACTTATGCGGATTTAAGTATAAAAAAAATGGCCGCAGAAGTTTCTAAATCCGTAGAAATTGATTATAACGAGATGTTGGAAGATTTATCCCTTCTCTGGCAGGGAGCAGCAACAAAAAGCGATACAATTAAGTTTGCGATTTACAAGCTTTCAAATCCTGATAAGGATAAGCCCGACTCAAGTGCAGTAAAAAAAGTTCTTACAACAATAGCCGGAATGTCAACCTTTTTAGGAGCGGGTACAGGCAACCCCGTACTTGCAAGTGCGGCTTTAATCGGGGGAAACACTCTCGGCATAATGTCACAGGATGCAAAAGAACTAAATTACAAATATTCGCAAGTAACAGATGCCGATATGATTATTCTGGTAAGAAAAGTTGATGACCTTCAACAAAAAGTCGTCGATATGTATTATGATTATATGACAACAAGGCAGCTTTATGATATGACAACCGAAATGGTGAAAATGAGATATAATAACTATCTCAATGCACAGAACATTTCTAAAGAAGTTATATTAATTACTGATACTTTTTACCGGGAAGCTCTGGATGAGCAAATAAAAGCACGCGGCAGCTTTTTTGAAAAACGTTCACGCCTTGAACAACTTGTCGGAAACGATATTTTTAAACAGTTCGAAGAACGTGTTGATGAAAGAAATGCAGCAAGCTAAATCTTTACAATTCTTAAGAATTATGCTATTTTAGGATTAGCGGTTTAAAGGAAGTGTTATGTTTGACAGGAATATAAAGTTTATTGATAATGAAGGGCTTAAAGAGAGATTAAAAAAAATTCCGCTTGAAAAATCAAGCAAAAATATGTCATATTGTATGACCCCTTCTAATGACTATCTTTTAATGAAAAATGATGTTCCTCTTGATGATATTAATAATCCGAGAGATGCGATAAAAAAAATGTTAAAAACCGCAATAAAACATCCTATGGAAAAAAATGATATCATAATAACATTCGGTATCGGTTTATGTTATCTGCTGGATGAAGTTTTTAACACTTATCCCAGCAGAGTTTTTGTATATGAACCGGACACGGAACTTTTACATTTTGTCTTGAATAATGTTGATATCTCAGAACATCTTTCGAGCGGAAGGGTTTATATAACCGATGACTTGAATGAATTATTAAGAAAACTTGCAGCTTCATATATTACAAGAGATAAAGTCGAAATCGTTTATTTGAAGAACTATGCCGTAGTTAAAAATCAGGAGCTGCTTAAATTGACCCAAAAAGTTTACGAAACCTGCAAAAGCAAAATGGTGGACGTAAATACAATAGTCAAATTTTCTAAAACCTGGCTTAAGAATGCTCTTATAAATATTTCTACGGTAAACAATTCAAATATCTGTAAACTTTCGGATTTAGAAAACAAATTTACCGGACAAACAGCTCTGATACTGGCAGCAGGGCCTTCCTTAAAAGATAACATTGAAAAAATTAAAGCAAATCGGGATAAATATGTTATTTTTGCAGTAAATAAAGTTTTACGGGTTCTTAATACGGAAGGAATAGTTCCCGACTTTGCGGTTTGTATGGATGCAGCAGGGATAAAAGCAACACTTACGGGACTTGAGGACTTTTGCTCAAAAATAAACTGCATATCGGACTTAAAATCAGACAGCAGCATACTTACAAAAAATTTTAAACGCTTTTTCTTAACATTTTCTGAAAATGATTTTGTTGTTAAAAAGCTTGCTGAATATAATTCTTTTATAAAAACATATGAATTCGGCGGTTCCGCCTCTACAATGGCATATGTCTGTGCCGTAAAATTAGGTTTCAGCAAGATTATTTTTTGCGGGCTTGATTTAGCTTTCAAAGGTGACGTATTATATTCTACCGGAGAAGAAATTAAAAAAGTTTCTGATTCACAAATTGCAATCGGCAAAGTTAATAAAAACATTGTAGAAATTAAATCCGTAACCGGCGGGCTTGTTAAAACCCGTGATGATTATGCGGCTTTTGTTCCACACTTTGAAGCGCTCATAAAAGATTTAAATAGCGGAGAAATTTATAACACATCTTCCTTCGGAGCTTTAATTGAAGGAATGAAAAATGTTACATTTGAAGAAATACCGTTATTTTTCTCTTCAAACGGAACTCCTTTTATTTTGGGAGAAGCAAGACCTTTTAAATTTGAAACAAAGGACTGGACACAAAATGAATTGTTCCTGATTAATAACGTGATTGCGTTACTTTCAAAAAATGTATTCTCTCCGGCTTTGGTTTCATCTATTGTAAAATCTTCACTTTTATATGCATATATGCAGGCCGACATTTTAAAAGTATTACAATCAAAATTTGATTCTGAATTGGCTGAAAACTTTATAGAAAAAACAAAAACAGGAATAAAAGAAATAATAGATACTTTGCAAAAAAATCGTCTTATTTAATAAAAATAGGGGGGCTTAATGAAAAAATATATAATTGCACTAATGTTATTATTACAAGTTACGGCTTGTCACGCTGCAACACAAATTAAAGTTGTCGCTCTTGAAGAATTCCGAACGGACAAACCTACTGAAACATTAAAAGTCCGGGTTTTGCAGGATGCAGTGCTCGGCAATTATGACATTGGCGTAAATTCAATCTTAGAATGTCAGGTTCTTAAGATTGTAGACCCCAAAAGACTTAAAAGAAATGCCTCTTTCTACGTAAAACCGCTGTCTTATACGGTTAATGATACTACTTGTAAAATAGAAGAAGATTTTTACGGAAAATATTCAACATTTGTACTTTCAAAAGAAGAAATAAAAGAAATTCCGCCGGGAAAAGTTATAAAAAAAGCCGCAATGACAGTAGGAGATTATTTTGTAAAAGGTCTTTCCACTTGTGTAGCTTTTGTTCAAGGATTTGTTAAGAACGAAAAAGATAACAGACTAAAGTCCGGAGTAGTTAATGCATATGAAGAATCTCCGCTTTCATATATAAGTGAAGGCCAGCAGCTTGATATTAAAGTTGGTGACGATTTTTATCTTGTATTCAAAACAAAAGAAGATGAGGAAAAAGAAGAATCTCCCGCAACAAACGAAAACAACTCCGAAGAAAATCAAGAAAATGCTGAAATTCTACGGTAGAATATGCCTGATAATTAACAAAATCAATGTATCATATATGTTGCATTAGCGCCCAAGACTTTGTCTTTCAAGCGTTTAAAGCCTTTGCCGTAAATATATCTCATCTGCTCAACAAGGTTTTCTTCCACATCAATCAAATACATATCATGTACAATAAATTCTTTTATAATAAACGCAATGCTTTTATTTTTAGTCCAGATAATATTTGTATCTGAAATATCATTCTTTAGTGATGATATTTTACCAATAACCCCTTCAGTATCATCTGAGGCGATAATTATCATTCTTCCGCCTAAAGAAAGTTCTATATCTTTTGCAAAAGCATGTTCAAACACTAAGCCGAAACGTGAATTAAAATTATCATAGCCGACAATTCTAATTTCAACATTTCTGTTGTACGCATTTAAAAGCTCTTTTTCGAAAACCTTGAAATCCTGAGACCAAACTTCCATATATATTTCACGTTTTGCGTTTTGAATAACTTCAAGGATTTTATCCTGAATATTTTGTTTGCCGGTAATAGTTAAAATAGGCTCGTTATAATCATCTTTTACTTCCGGCAGATGCTTATCCAGGAAATTTATTGTGGAATTTATCTTTTTTTGAAACCTTGACGTTAACAATTTAGGCTTAATCGGAGTATAAGTTACGGGTTTAGTATTAGCAGATGTTACAATATTCTTTTCTTCTAAAACTTTTAATGTGTCATAAGTCCTGGATTGCGGTATCCCTGCAAGCTTTGAGACCTCGTAACCCGTTGCAGGGTATTTTTTAAGAAGCGCAATATAAACCTTCGCCTCATAACTATTGAACCCGATTTCCTTAAGTTTTTCCACTAAATCCATATTTTGATTGTAACATTTGTTTACAAAAAGTCAATTTTTAGCCCGAAAAAGACTTTATATATATAAGGTTAGATTAAATAGGTAGGATTATGGTATCATCAGTAAATTCACTAGCAAATATGGAATATATGCTCTACGGAGGGGCTTCAGGATTAAATGCAAATACTCCGAGCTACCTTAACGGATACAGAGCTAATACAGGGTTCTATGGGAATTACTATAATCCTTATATGTACGGTTATAATAACGGATATTATAATACAAATCCTATGCAGCAAAGTGTATTTAATACCCAAGCATCAACTGCGGAAGCTGTAAACAATCCTCAAACAATAGGCTCTGCAAATGATTGGAATACATTAGGCGAGTATTATATAAAAGGGCAGAATCCTTCTGAATCATTAGGAGCAGCTGCAATCGGCGGTGCTGCATTCGGTATGATGACAAATTTAAGATTTTTTGCACACCCCTGGAACTCGCTTTCAACAATCGGAAAAGTAGAAAAAACTTTTGCTGATGTTAAAAAGAAGGGAACTAAGATGTATGAACTCTGGAGCAATCCGGAAACTCATAAACTAATGACAGATGCTTACGCAAGAATGCATAAACTTGAAGGCGGAGCTAAATCAAGACTGGGTTTATTCAAATCAAGAATTGATAAAACAACATATAAAGCTCTTAAATCGGAAATGGAAGCAGCATTAAAAAGCGGTGATAAAAAAGCTATCGCAACAGCAACAGAAAAAATTCGTGTGGCAACAAATGCTAAAACAGGTTATATTCCTCAAGCCTGGAATAAATTAAAGGTTGCAATGGGCGGTAAACCTTCTAAAACAATCGCAGAAAGAACTACTGGAGAAGCAATCTCTCAAGCTGTCGGTAAGAATTTAACAGAAAAAGGGACTGCATTAGGTTTAAAAGGCCAGTTCAAACACAGTCTTAAAGGCCAGGGCGGAGTAGGCGGAGCTTTAATGTTCGGTATGGAATATCTGTTTGACTGGGGCAAGATTAAGGCCGCATTCTCGAAAGACAGTTCTACCGGCTGGACTCAAGTTGGTCAAACAACCGCAAAAGGTTTAGGCTCACTCATTGGATGGACGGCAGGTGAAGCAGTCGGGTCATGGGCCGGCGCTAAATTAGGAGCAGCTTTAGGTACTGCTGTAGCTCCCGGAGTCGGAACGGCAATCGGTGCTATCGCAGGTCTGGTTTGCGGTTCAATCGGGGTCGCTTTAGCCGGCAAGTTTACCCGAAAAATTGTAGGCGAAGATGTCGGAGCTAAGGCAGAAGTAGAAAATATGAAAAAGACTCCGGAAGGGCAAGCTCAATTACTTCAATTAACCGCCCAACAAGTAATGACCGACAAGAAACTTGATCCGAAAGTAGCTCTCGCTCTTCAAAATATTGTATCACAGGCTAATGCATAAAATCATAAATCCACAATTTTTATTTGGCCGACAATCCCTTTCGTGATAAAATCATCTACGAAAGGGATTGTAGTTATTATGCGAAGTAACAATATTAAAAAAGGTATAGCAAGAACCCCGCACAGAAGTCTTTTAATGGCAACAGGAGTTTCTAAAAAGAATATGGAAAGCCCGTTTATCGGGATAGCAAGTTCGTTTTCCGATTTAGTTCCGGGGCATACAGGAATGCGTGATTTAGAGCGCCAGATTGAAAAGGGTATTCATACAGCAGGCGGACAGGCTTTTATATTCGGAGTTCCTGCCGTGTGTGACGGAATTTCAATGGGACATTCGGGCATGCAGTATTCACTTCCTTCAAGGGACTTAATAGCCGACTGCGTTGAAACTGTAGCTAACGCTCATCAGCTTGACGGACTTGTGCTCCTGTCAAACTGCGATAAAATTACTCCGGGCATGCTTATTGCCGCTGCAAGGATTAATATTCCCGCAATTATTGTAACAGCAGGGCCTATGCTTGACGGAGAAAGCAGATGTGAAAAACTCACTATGATAAAAGGAGCTTTTGAAGCAATCGGCAAATACAGAAACGGCGAGATTACAAAAGAGCGTCTTGAAGAGCTGGAAGAAGCTTCCTGCCCGTCTGCCGGTGCCTGTCAGGGATTATATACCGCAAACACAATGGCCTGTCTGACGGAAGTTTTAGGAATGAGCCTTCCTTATTGCGCTACAGCATCTGCCGTATCTTCCGAAAAAAGAAGAATCGCTTTTGAAAGCGGAATGGAAATAGTTGACAGGGTAAAGAAAGATATTAAACCGCTTGATATAATTACAAGAGACAGCTTAAGAAACGCTATAATTGCGGATTTAGCTATGGGCGGTTCTACAAATTCGTTTTTGCATATATTAGCGCTTGCAAATGCTGCCGGGCTTGGCGGCGAAACAACTTCGCCGGCTGACACCTCACCCCATCCCTCTCCTCAAGGAGAGGGGGTTACCCTTAAAGACTTTGAGGAATTGTCATATAAAATTCATCAATTTGTAAAACTTGAACCATCTTCAAACATTACAATGACTCAATTCCATCAGGCAGGCGGAATTCCGGCTGTAATAGATGAGCTCATTAAAAGTGTACCTGAATTTAAGGGGGGGGGATACAAAAGTGTATATAGCGATAAAAACATTGTTCATCCTTATTCTGAACCGTTTACAACAAAACCGGGCTTAGGGATTTTATACGGCAATATCGCGCCGGAAGGCTCTGTAATCAAGATTTCTGCAGTGGACGAGAGCTGTTATGAGTTTTTAGGAACGGCTAAAACTTTTAACTCGGAAGAAGAAGCTATGAAGGCGCTTGAAAACGATTTAATTAAAGAAGGAGATGTTGTTGTAATCCGCTATGAAGGCCCTAAAGGCGGTCCGGGTATGAGAGAAATGCTCGCGCCAACTTCTCTTCTTGTCGGGAAAGGACTCGGAACAAAAGCAGCACTTATAACAGACGGCCGATTTTCAGGAGGAACAAGAGGCATATGCGTCGGTCATATCTGCCCCGAAGCAGCTAACGGAGGGGTAATTGCGCTTATTAAAGACGGTGATAAAATCAGAATTGATATAAATAAAAGGACTTTAGACCTTCTTGTAAGCGAAGAAGAGCTTGAAGCCCGCAGAAAAAATCTGAAACCTTTTGTAAGCAATGCTAAGGGGTATCTTGCCAAATATTCGAAAACAGTATCAGATGCAAGTCATGGAGCAATTGTTTAATGAAAAACGAGTTAAGAAACAAATTAAAGAATATATGCAAAAGCGGCTGCAGCAGGGAACTTGCGGAAAAACTCAAAAATACAGAAGAGTATAAAAATGCCGTAAATATTATGCTTTTTTATCCCTTAAAGAATGAAGTCGATTTACTTTCGATTATGGAAGATAACACAAAAAACTTTTATCTCCCAAGAATTGAAGGAGAAGATTTGCTCTGCTGCCCTTATAAACAAGGTGACAAGCTCGAAATTTCCTGTTTTAAAACGCTTGAGCCGTTAACAATTCCTGTTGATAAAAATTTGATAGATTTAGTAATAGTTCCCGCGCTTTGCTGTGACAGGAATAATTACCGTCTGGGTTACGGCAAAGGATTTTATGACAGATTTTTAAAGGGTTACAGAGGAAAAACCGCAGTATGTCTGCCAAAAGAATTAATAATAGATACGGTTTACCCCGAAAGTTATGACATCCCTGTAGATTTAGTAATCACCTATTGAAAATTATAGGTAAATGAGTTCTGAATTCCTGCGTTAACAGCATTTCTTGCTGATTGATATTCGGCATTAACCATATCAAGTCTCTGCTGGTATTCCTGCATTTGTAAATCCAGTTTTTTCTCTAAAACAATAAGCTTGTCTCTTCTTGCCTCCAGCTGTTTAACAGCAGGGTTTTCAGGATCCAGATCGTTACCTAAAGACATTATCTCATCGGATGAAGCCACCAATTCCATCTTGGCGGACGCAATCCACTGTATTTTTGATTCCAGCGAAATCTTATACGCTGTTAAATACATCATTCTGAAACTTGAGGCAATTAATCCCATAACTTGTTCCTTCTATCTTGTTTCGTTTAAATTCTTGCCTTTCAGGAATGTGTGCTCATTGCTTTCCGCTATCAGACTTTCCATTTTATGAAGCTGATGTTTGTGATAATTGACTCTGTATTTTGCCATCTTCAGCTTCTGTCTTATGGTGAGCATGTCCTTCAGGCTCGATAATAAACTTACAGCCAGTGCCTTAAATGGATTTTTCCGTCTGAAAAACGACTGTGCAAAATTCAAAAAATTCACTAACCGTTTTATACTTTGTTGTAGTTCTTCACGCATAAGCTTTTTCTCCTATGCATTCTAAGCCTACATGTATTATAAAACATGTAATCGTGAATAATTGCCTATTTTTAGAAGTATTTGTTACAAATGTTAACATGTTATTCAGAACTAGTCCTCTTGCCGGTGATACTGTTAAATACAAACCTTTTTTTATAATAATCGTTTTGTACTACATTATTATTTAACGGCATTTTCTTCAAAAACTTTAATTCTTTTTGGTTATAATACCTCTGTTCGTTACAAAAATTTACAATTGATACTATTGTTTTAAAAAAAGCATTATTGAATATAATATCCAACATTATTCTCAAAAAAGTACGTTCTCTCATAAATATTTCTCCCCCTCTCCTTGATAAGAGGGATGGGGTGAGGTGTTAACCGGTGCCCCTAATTATTATAAGTCTTGAATATCTTTGCTTGCAGATTCAATATCATCTTTAAGCATTTTTCTTACAACATCACACTGAGTATCGAGCATTTTACAAACAGTTTCAATGTTTGCGACCTTTTGGGAAAGAATTGTATCGGCGTTTGCAATAACGTTGCTGGAAACTGTTTGATAAGCAGAAAGTGCAGCGGAAGTAGTCCCCTGCATCAAGTTACCCATAACAACTGCAGGAAGCCCGAATTCACCCAAATAAGGCGCTGCAGCGGTCATAATTCCGCCCCAGCCTGACACTATACCCGCCAGCGGCATAAGTATATTCGCGGCCCCTATTCCGTAGCCGTTTGCGGTTCCTACGCCGTACGCAGCCGTACTTGCAATATCTGCAATGCTTCCTATCCCTGATGCGTAACCTGTTGTAGCACCATCAGAAGAACCGAAACCTGTTAATAAATCTCCGATAGATGAAGCGCCGCCTGTTGTATAACCGCTTTGTCTGTAGCCGTAATTTGCGGCATATCCGCTTGGAAATCCGGAATAATTTCCAAGACTGTTTACGCCAAAAGACGAATAAGTTCCCGTAGTACCTCCGGTTCCGCCTGTATATTGTGTCCAATAAGAAGTCCCTGGGATATTCATTGCGGTAGTTCCGCCTAACGTTGTCATAAATGCTGATGGAGCAAATAAGCTTGCAAGTTGATATAAAAACCCGCCTGCGGCTTCAAAACCTGTACCCGAACTTCCGGAACCGGCTACAGTTAAGTCTCTTAACCTGTCATAGGTTTCATAGAGCATAACTTTTGCATCGGATGAGGCCGAGCTGAATCTGTTTGCTATTACTAAGTATCCATCATTCTTGTATGACATTGTTTTTTCCTTTTTAGTTTAAAAGTTGAACAGTTTAGGAGTTTAGAAGAAATTTTAGTTTATTCCTTTTGTTTATTTAGTTTATTTGTTGAAAACAATTTATATTTCTTATAAACTACTCAACTTCTAAACTCATAAACTTCTTTTTATGCTGCTATTCTATTAACCGCCGAAGGTCTTGAAGGAATCTTCAACGTTATCTTTAACAATCTTAGAAACTGCATCTATTTCTGTAGAAAGTGCATTCTGTTCGGTATCTAATTGTTTCAGTCTTAATTCTAACTGCTGGTCTTCCTGCTGAATCAGAGAAGTTTTTGCATTGATATCCTGAACCATTTTATCGTACTGTGCACTTTCATAATAATACTGGTTCATTGCGTCTTGATAAGCAACATCGTCTGTTATTGTTTCCATATTAAGCGTATAAGTAATTGTATCATCGCCGATTCTTACGGAAGTAAATCTTCCCTGTCCGTCAGTCTCAAGAAGGGCTTTTTCTGTTTTTTCTATTTTTGTAGAAACATAAGTTGCATTATAGTATGCAAGCTTCTGCTGGTTATCAATATGGTTTATACCGGTTCCGCTGTTTGCTGTTTCGGCTAAATCATAATATGTTGTATAATACGTTACTCCGTTTTGGGTAAAGCTGTAAATACCGCCGGAATAAGTATCTGCATTATAAGTTCCGTCTAAAGTATCAAAACATTTTGTCAGATTTGTTTCAATACCTTGAGCCTGCATGTCCTTAATAACCTGTGCAATCTCAGCCATTTGATCTGCTGTTAATTCGCTCAATGCATTCAATTGGCAGTTACCTATGTAACTTGGAACACTCATTGCGTCAAATGTAGCCTGCGCTAAATCCAGACGTGCTTTTGCAGTATCAGATAAAGCTTTCAGATTTGCTATCTCATCATTCATCCCGTTAATAGATTTCCAGGTGGCTGTATCATCTTTCCCTGCAGGATCATCCATATAATATAGCGGCAATAATGTTTTTGTACCCGTACCCACTCCGATTAATGAGCCTAAGTCAGATTCAAAGGCTATTGTTTGGTTTGCGGTGTCATAATAAACATCATTCAAATCAAAATCTTCTTCTAATGCCCCGTTAGCCTTTAAAGCTTCAACGGCTGAGGTCAGAATTTGTTTATCAGCATCAGATAACGAAGCGTAAGGCGTATATGTTTTTTGGTCTGAAACCGGAGTATACTGACTCTTATCTTCTGTTTCATCAAGATTATATGTATATCCGCCTGCACCATCTTCAACTCTGATATAAAAATTCCCGTCTTTATAAAAACGATATAAATCGGAACCGGCGGCTGATTCATAAATTAAATATCCATTGTCATCTACCTGTGTAGTAGATACGGTAAATGTCCCATCATCATTAAGCGTAGCATTATTTACATTTGCGCTTGTTAAACTGTCTGCATAAGATTGGAGTTTTGATGCTTCACTTAGTTTTGTTTGATATGCAGCTAATTTTTCATCATAATCAGCCTGAGCATCGGCAATTTCCTTTTGTGCTTCTTGTATTGCAGATATTTGCGCAGCATAAGCGGTACTGTCCGTCGGGATTGAACCTGAAAACTGAACTTTCGGGTCATTCATCTTCTTTTGAGAGCCTGTATAAACATCAGCGTTGTAGTGATAATTTATAACATAGTTGTAATCTTCTTCGGGAGAGGCAAGCTGCTGCCAGCTGTCAATTGTAGATTCATTAATACCATCCGTAAATGAGTACTGCATTTTTGTAAAATCCTGCGTGCTTGGAGGGACAGGAACACTTAAACCCAACATTTGGTTAAACAAATTTGCAGTTTGATTTGATAAAACAGTTCTGGCCTGATTTATCTGTTGTCCTTCATATTCACAATTGGATTTACGTGCTACCAGTGCTAAATATCTGGCCTGTGATGCTGCCATACCCATAAAGCGGTCTCCTATTTCTTGTACTTATATATTTGGTTTAATGAACTTTCTGCTAAAGTCAACAATTATAACATCATTATATAGTATTTTTGCTTATATTAATATAAGTGATTATGAAAAAATCAATCAAATAAATTAACAGGGATAATAAAAATCGTTTAAATGAAGGATGGGGGTATTATGTTATAATTAATAAATGAAGTATTTCCTTTTGGTTTTTGTTTTGTTAACATTGCCTCTCTCTGCTTTTGCAATTGAGGAAGTACTTCTTGAAGTCGATGATAACCTCAAACCAGAGGCTTCTGCCGGTAAAATTTTTGATGAAGATGATGAGCTGACTTTGTATGAAAAAATCCAGGATATAAAAGCTAAAGAGGTTAAAGATACAAACAGTTCTGCTTACCTGCTGGATGGAATTCTAACCAAAAAATTTGCTTCGGGTCCGATTGAGACTATGCATTTGTTCGGCTATTATAGAGGTGCGGTCGATATGGATTTATCAGAGGGCGGAGATACTCTATATGATTTTAACGCAATTCAGGCCGGTATTAACGGGAAATTCAGAGGGGGGCAGAACTTTTATGAAGCAAGGTTCCGGTTTGATCCTGTTGAAGGGTATTCCTTTCTTCAAACTATGCCGATTGATATTTATGTGGCAAATGCTTCAATTCCCCATCATACAATAATCCTCGGAAATACAAGGACACCGACAGGTTATGAAGGCTCGCGCTCGGATACGATTATTCCGTTTATTTTGAGGTCGCAAATATCAAGGAATTTTGGTAATACCAGAAAAGTCGGCTTAAGAATAAAAGGTAATTATGATCTTATTGAATACGATTTAGGCGGTTATAGTTCGGATACTTATTTTAGAGAGTTTTTCCCGGGGGCTGAATTCTCCGGATGGGTTAATCTAAAACCGCTTGGAAAAACAAGGGGTAAATACGGAAATCTTACCCTTGGAGGGGGAATTACTGCCGGAAATAATGTTACTGATTATTTTGTAGGCGGCTTGTATGCAGGTTATGAATACAAAAACTTTATGGCTAATTTTGAGTACGCTTCTGCTAACGGATATAACGGCGCAAGAACGATTTCAACCAATCAGGCAGAAGGATTTTATTCAACTGTCGGGTACAAAATTACGCCAAAACTGCAGGTGCTGGCGAGGTATGACCATTATATTCCGGATAAAAATTTCTCAGACGATATAAGACGTGAATATTCAGTCGGACTTAATTATTTTATAAAAGGTCAGGCGCTAAAAATAATGCTTAACTACGTTTTCTGCCAGAATGATATCTTAGAAAATTCTCACCGTCTTATGCTCGGCACACAAATAATACTTTAGGCCCTTACCGGAACAAATATAGCATCCGGCTGCTTATTAAGATTTTTTGTAATCCCGTCTGAAACAGCCCTGTTATCCCCGGTTGTAATTTCAGTATGACCGTATTTAGCACTATACCCCTGTGACCCTTTGTTATACACAATAACGCATCCGGCCGGTAAATCTTCCACATTTACGGAAGAGGGTGATATTTCTTTAAAGTTTTCATTTCCTCTCAGTATACTTGTCATCTGGTAAGCGTCACCTTGTTGATATGCTCCGAGCCCCGCTTTTTCTATAGCTCTCTTAACATACGTTGCACAATAACCGCTAAAACCTTTTGAGTTCCTTAATGCGATTTTTGCCAATTTCTCTCCGCTTTCCGCATTGTACTCAGCAACAGAAAAACCCTTTTTATTCTTATTCGATAATGTAAAGCTATCACCCCAAACTGCATTTGTGCTATTAAACCGGGATGTATTATTCCATATAGAAGAATTACCCCAGCCACTCCAAGCGGAATCATTATTCCAGCTTACATTATCCCAAATATCAGTCGGAAACAGTTTTGAAAAATCAAAACTGAAAGACGGCATCGGAAGTGCATTAAAAAACAGAGAAGTAAAGGTATTAAAATTAAAAGAGTTAAATGAATTAAAACCGCTCCACCCCGCAAACGGCAATGTCGGACTAAACCAGCTCGTTTGAGTGTTTATTCCGTTCGACAAATAGTCCATATTCAGATTTGTGAATTGGTTATAGAAAGTCATGACAAATATCCTTAATTATATAAAGTATATAATTAACTGATAATTGCCTTTTTGTAACAAAAATTAATACTACCAATCCTCTGAACCATATATTTTATACTTATCTATCACAGATTTATTATGCTCAACAGTCATTTGTACATTTCTGTCGGAAGAATGTAATGATTCGCAATATATAATTTCCTCTTTTAACTTTCTTATATATTGCTTAAATCTTTCGGATTTTGAAAAAATCTCACCGTAAAAGCCGCAATTCTCCGGAATATATGCAAACGGAGAGGACGGATAATTAGCACACTCTTTAGGTTTATTTGAATTCACACAGAGATTATTTTCTAAATACTTACATGAACAAAAAGTTATATTTTTCGTTTTACTTACCGGATAAAGCATTTGTTCAAATTCGTTTGTTAAAATTTGAACCCCGTCAAAAAAAATAATACGTTTCTCAAAATCTACAGGTATTCGCCTGCAGCAATCACCGCATTTATTACAAAAATTTCCGCTCATAGCTAATATTATACATTTAATATAGGATAGGCAAAAGAGTAAAAATATAATATCATGTAATCAGATTAGAAATAGGAGATGAAAAATGAAGAGATTAGTTCTTGCTTTAGGATTATGTTTTGCACTTCACGGAGCTGTCTATGCAGACGGAAATGCATTTACACCGTTGGATTTTAACGATACGGCATATGGAAGCGCAACAACTTCCGCAACAAAATCTGCAGTAAATTATTCCTCTGTTGACGGAGATGCCGTAGGAAACGGAAACATTCAAAATGCTATACAACAGCTTGATAATGCACAGGTTGATATCAGAAACGACCTTTTAAACTGCAAAACCAAGTATGCTGATGTTGATGCTCAATACAAGCTTATTAAAACAGAAAGAAAAGCTTTGAAAAAACAGGTTAATGCAATTGAAAAACGCATTAAAGAAATCGATAAAGCTAAAGAAAAAATCAGAAAAAATATGTTATAAAAAGAGGGCAATGCCCTCTTTTTATTTACCCTGCTGAAACAGCGGTTTGTTTCTGTTCCGGAGACAAACCCCAAATTGGCAGCTGGAATTATAATTGTAATCATTTTCCGTCGGGGCAAAACTTTCAGCCTGCTCTCTTATATCACTTCTGTCAATCGGTTTCAACCTGGCTTCGGGTGAATCTGAGAATTCACTAAGATTATCCCCTGTCGGATTATATACAGGCGTAACGCGTTCCCTGAACCCGGGCAGAGAACAAACAGTTTCACCTCCTTCGATAGGACAAGCTGCCCGGACCGGTGAATTAAGCGGAAATAGAGGTATGGCGACCAGAAATGACAACATTATTAAAAACTTTTTCATAAAATTAGCTCCTTTTCTTTTATATCGTAATATTTTTTTTATTTTTATCATTAATACGCCGGGCTAGTCCGATAGCACTACTTTTTTAATTCCATTATTTGAAGGATGTAAGAGCTGATATTATAATGTTAGTATTGAATTGGGAGATTTGGAGGGATAGTTAATTGTACGCATATCAACAACAGCCGAGAAAACCTGAGAGAAGATTACATGTCGTTCCCGACAGGAAACGGTCAATTGTTATAAATAAACCGGTTGTTAAAAAGAAAAAAAAGAATTTTTTAGTTGAATTTTTTAGAAAGATTGTTGTGTTTTCTTTTCTCGGGGCGTTTATTTATTATGTATTTCCCACGAGTTTTTCAAGGCTTATTGAAAACGTATTTTTCCCGCAGCCATTGCCGGCTAATGTAAAATCAATGCCTAATTTGCAAATAAAAAAAGATGAAATTATTAAAATGCAGAAGGCTGATTTATACTCAATTGCAAACCCGGTAACAAATTATTTAAACAATGATTTGTTCTTAAATCGTTTAATGTTAACCCCGACAATACAAAAAACCCACAGTGAAATTACAACAATGTATCAGACTTCGGAGATGACAGGTTTAAAGCAACAATTACTGGCGCTTGCCGCACAATATCCGATGATTAAGCCGGCCGTTTATGTTTGGGAATATGAAAACGGAAAGTATGTTGATATTAATGCCGATAAAATGTATTCTGCAGCAAGCATTATAAAGCTTCCGGTACTGGTAAGAATGTTCAAATCAATTGAAGCTAAGCAGATGACAATCTATGACGAGATGACATTAACCGATTATTATAAATCATCAGGTTCAGGAAATCTGCAATATGCTCAAAGCGGAAGAAAGTATACGCTCGATCAGCTTGCAAAAACAATGATACAAGATTCGGACAACACTTCCACTAACATGATTATGTCAAAATTAGGCGGCATGGACGATGTTAATATCGGCCTGAGAGACTGGGGAATTTCTGACACATACGTAAGAACCTGGCTTCCTGATTTAGCGGGAACCAATAAAACAACCGCTAAAGATATGGCAAAAATTCTCTATAACCTTGATAATCCCGGATTTTTGAACATAAATTCAAGAGAATATATTATAGATTACCTGAGCCACGTTAAAAATAACAGATTAATCGCAGCTGGACTGGGAGAAGGGGCAATGTTTGTTCACAAAACCGGTGACATTGGAACAATGCTCGGAGATGCCGGAATTGTTTATGCTCCGAACGGAAAGAAATACTTGGTGGTAATTCTTGCAAACCGCCCACACAATGCTCCGCAGGGAAAAGATTATATAGTAAAAGCTTCAAGCCTCATATATAAGGCAATCGTCGGTTAGTAAATTAAACAGGTTTTAGATTTAAAACCTGTTTTTTTATGTTATGCTGAAATAAGTTAGGAGAGTCGTATGGAAAATAAAAATTTAGTTGTCGGAGCAGGATTTACCGGAGCGGTTATTGCAAGAAAAATTGCTGAAGAATTGGATGAAAAAGTTCTTTTGATTGATAGACGTAATTGTGCTGCAGGAAATTCTTACGACTACAAGGACAAAGAGACAGGGATTAGCGTACACAAATACGGCCCACATATTTTCCATACAAACAATAAAGAGGTTTGGGATTACTTATCAAGGTTTACAAAATGGCATTATTTTTTCTTAAAACCAAATGCCGTTATTGAGGGAGAAAAAGTTACACTGCCTTTTAATCTCACAACAATAAGAGAATTATTTTCTCCTAAAATGGCTGACAGGCTTGAAGAAAAACTTATCTCGAACTATGGTTACGGAATAAAAGTTCCGATTTTGAAGCTTAAGGAAAACGAAGATGAAGATTTGAAATTTCTCGCAGAATATATTTATGAAAATGTTTTCAAGAATTATACCACCAAACAATGGGGCTTAAAGCCGGAAGAAATTGACCCGACAGTTACCGCAAGAGTTCCGGTTTATATAAGCCACGATAACAGATACTTTCAGGACAAATATCAGGGAATTCCGCTAAATGGTTATACAAAACTTATTGAAAAAATGATTGACCATAAAAATATTGAGTTAAAACTCGGAGTTGATTACAAAGAACTCAAAGAAAAAGATTTTAAACGAATTTTTTATACAGGCGCTATTGATGAATTCTTTGATTACAAATACGGTGAGCTGCCGTATAGAAGTTTAAGGTTTGATGTCCGGACTTTACATAAAGAATTCTATCAAAAAACAGTTGTAACAAATTATCCGAATAACTATGATTTTACAAGGATAACAGAACATAAATATTTCCTTGATGAAAAATCGGATAAGACAATAATTTCTGTTGAATATCCGGAGAAATTTGAATTAGGCAAAAATGAGAGGTATTATCCGATTTCTAATCCTGAAAATCAAGCTTTATATGAAAAATATCAGAAAGAAGCGGAGAAATACCCAAATCTGCACTTCTGCGGCCGTTTGGGCGGATATAAATACTACAACATGGATTTGGCTGTCGAAAAAGCTTTAGAATTGTTCAAAAGCTTAAGCTAAGCGGATTTAGAATTATTAACGATTGTAACAATTTAGCTAAATAAGCGCAAAAAATTTTTTATTGGCTTTTTGTTAGTAGTATAATAAAATCCCAGTCGAAAGAGAAGGTGTATTGTATGAAAAATTTTAAGCGCAAATTATCAGCAGTTATTTTGTCAGCAATGTTAGTATCAACACAAGCTATGGCTATTGAATTCGATGGAGGACTTGATACTGGGCTTGGTAAAGAACACGGCGGCGCAGTAATTGATAAAATTACAGGTGGTTATGTCGATTATAACAAAGGCAATAATTCCTTTGATTTAAACTTTAACGGCGATGCTCATGTTAATTGGGGAAATTTAAATATTGATAAAGGAGAATCTCTTAATTTTAATGCTGCTAACGGTGCTAACGGACTTACAATATTAAATACAGTAAATAGCGGAATGTCAACAATATATGGTCAGATAAATGCTAACCCGGGTATTGCAAAATTAATTATTTCCAACCCGAACGGTGTTTTATTTGATGGAGCTCAGTTTACTACAGCTGGTGATGCGATGATTACTACTCAACCAATAACGGCAGAATTTATTAATGGTCAAATGCAGCTTGCAAATAATGTAAATTCTATACCTGTCGGAATGGTTCAAATAAAGGATTCTAATTTTAATGTCGGCGGTGAATTCAATATTCTTGCTCCAGCTATAGATATTGCAAAAGGTTATATTCAAGCTAAAAACGGTATAAAATTAGTTACTGAAAACGGACAAGATTATCTTGCCGCCAATGCTGATAACGAAGATGCAATATATCCGGGAGTAAGGATGGAAGCAGTGAATATTGACGGTGATGTTTATATTCAAAACAAAGGCGGCAGCGTCAGAACATCAAATGGCGGAACGATTAACGGAAATGTAAATGTTACGTCAGATAATGGTTCGGTAGCATTCAACTATCGAAATAACGGTGAAAAACTTACTATTAACGGGAATTTAAATTCTAATGCAAACGGACAAATGACTTTTGTAAGAAATGCTGATGTAAAAGGTAATCTTGCTCTTTCAAATAGCGGCGGGTTTGTTGATATAGGGGATGTTCATGTAACGGGTAATGCCGATTTAAAAACAACAGGAGTTGACGACATTACTGATAACAAGTTTAACCATTTTGTACACGTTATCGGCGAAACTCAAGTTGACGGGAATTTGAATGTAGATTCATCACAAAATATTCACATTGGCGGTTATGATTATGATGCGCAAAAACTCGCAGATGGTAAATTAACCGTAGGTGGTGATTTAACAGCACATGCTCATAACGGTCATGTTATGACAACAATTGATACAAGTGCAAACAAGATTTCTTTAAAATCTGATACACATAATGTTTTAACAGATGGTAAAGCAACTTTGACAGCGAATCAGTATGACTTTTCTGCAAACGGTTATATCGGCGGTTTGCAAGCTACTGACGGTATGACCGTTGATCAAAAAGTTTTGACAATAATGGAAAAATATTATTTAATTCCTGAAACTGTTGGAACTCCTGCTTATATAAATATTGCAGGTGGTGAAGTTACCGGAATTAATACTCCGACCGGAGCTTCCGCTTATATAGCTTCAAACGGTAATATGACAGTAACCGGTGCAAATGCAGGCAATATTTATTTGACATCCTACGGCAAAGATATAAATATTACCGGAAACAATGTTCATGCTAACAATATTACAGTAGGCGGCGAAACTGACAAGTTAAAAGTTGATTATCCTTCAAGAGATTATAACCTGACTTATACAAATATCAGAGACAATGCTCAGGTTAATATTAAAGGTAATGAAGAAATTACTTATAACTTGACGAATGGTGAAAACGGTTACAATAGAGGACAGCAAATAAAAGGTGAAAACACTTATCTTGTAGGGCCGGAAGGTCCGAATGAACCAGGCCCGGGACCAAATCCGGATCCTAATGAAAGTGCTAAAGTTTTGAGAAGCTATGAAAGACAGCCAAATGTAACTGCAGCACAGCCTTATACACCAATAGCTTATGCAGCTGACTTGGATGAAGATCAACAAAATGATAAAGGTATCAGAAAAAATGTTGATGGTTCAGTAACTGTTGTAAAAGCATTTCCTATGATTAATTAAAATTTTATTAAACGGGCGGCGGTTTTAAAAAACCGCCGCCCGTTTTTTGTTAACATACTGTAACAAAAAAGCAATTTTTTGAAATAAAAATACTTTTATATATTACGAGGATATAAAAACGAGGAGTAATATATGAAAAGTTTAAAGAAAAAGATTTCGGCTTTAGTTTTAACAACGGTATTTGCATCAATGCAATTATCTTACGCCGCATTAGCCCCCGGAGATACAGGTTTAGGCGCCGGACACGGCGGAGCAGTTATTACCGGAACTCAAGGCGGTTATGCAGGCATGACCGGTGCAGGAACCGGAAATGTAGATTTAAATTTCACAGGCGACACACATGTTACCTGGGGCGAATTAAACGTAAACAGCGGTGAAAGCTTAAATTTTAATGCCATTAACGGCGCAAACGGACTTACCATTTTAAACACAGTAAACGGTAATATGTCTCATATTTATGGTCAAATCAATGCAAACAGCGGAATTGCAAAATTGATTATCTCAAACCCTAACGGAGTTTTATTTGACGGAGCAAAATTCACTACAGCCGGAGATGTAATGGTAACTACCCAGCCATACAATGCAACTTTTGTTGACGGGAAAATGGACATTACCAAAATCGGCAACACTCTTCCTGTCGGTGTAATAACTATCGAAGATTCAGATTTTTCAATAGGCGGTGAATTCAATGTTCTTGCTCCTTCAATTAATGTTGTCGGCGGTGAGATTGCAACACAAAACGGAATGAAACTTGTTACTGAAAACGGGCAAGATTATATAGCAAACGGTTTTGAAGATGCCGTCAGAATGGAAGCTGTTAATATTGACGGCGATGTTTATATTGTTTCTAAAAAAGGTATGGTAAAAACAGTAGGCGGCGGTACTATTAACGGTAATTTAAATATTGATTCAGACGACAGTGTTTCTCTAAACTATGTAGCAAACGGGAAAGCTCTTCACGTAAAAGGTGATGTTGATGTTAAAGGTAACGGAGTCTTAATGTATGCAAGAAATACCAAAGTTGACGGGAATTTATCAATGGAAAACGGCGGCGGTTTCTTAGAAGTCGGTAATGTTCAGGTTGGCAAGGATTTGAACATAAAAACTGTTGCAAAGTCTGAAAATCCTGAAGGTTACAAACACTTTGTCCACGTTGTCGGTGATAATACTGTAGGCGGCAACATGAATGTTGAGTCTGTAAATAATATTCACATTGGTAACTATAATATTGATGAAGGCAAGCTTCTCGACGGCAGCTTGAAAGTCGGTGGTGACTTGACGGCACACGCACAAGACGGTCATGTTATGGTTACGATTGATACTCAGGCAAATAAAATTTCTCTTAAATCTGATAACTTGAATGTACTTACTGACGGCAAGGCAGTTCTTAGCGCAAATGAATATGAATTCGCATCAAACGGTTATCTCGGCGGTTTAAGCGGATATGGAGATTATACGGTAGATGATGTAATTATTGCAGTAATGGAAGGATATGTACCAATCCCAAATAACGCTCAAATTTCATCAAATATAAATATCACAGGCGGTACAATCAGTAAGATTGAAACTCCTAATGGCGCAACTGCTAACATATCATCTTCCGGTGATGTAAAATTAACAGGTGCTAACGCCGGTACAATTAATATTGAAGCTCCTGATAAGTATATTGAAATCACAGGTGACGTAAAAGCTAATACAATTAAAGTCGGTAATAAGACAGATAAGTTGAAAGTAGATTATCCGTCAAGAGATTATGAATTAAAATACACAAATATTCGTGATGCTCAAGAAGTAACAATTAAGGGTGACGAAGAAATCACATACGAATTAACAAACGGTGAAAACGGTTATAACGTAAACGAAAACAGAGCAGACGATACAACTTATCTTGTAGGTCCGGATAAAGAAGTTGAACCAACCCCGGAACCGGAACCGACACCTGATCCTTCAATCGATCCCGAGGACAATGAAAACGTTAAGGTACTGAGAAGCTACGAAAGAATGGAAGATGTTAATAAAGCTCAACCATATACCCCGGTAGCATACGCAGCAGACCTTGATGATGATCTGGAAGATAACGGAGTCAGAAAAAATGTTGACGGTTCTGTAACAGTAGTAAAAACCTATGCGATGGGTAAATAGGAGTAAAACTTGGTAACAGGATGAATAAACGGCGAACCTTTTGGTTCGCCGTTTATAATTTTATTGATAAATAACTTTCAGATTATTTTCAAATACTGAACCGGCACAAGACCAGCCTGATGTTACGGTCGTTTCATTGCATTTATCTTTTGTTCCCGTTTTCCAATTATATTTATCACCGTCTGTAACACTCCAACCGTTGCCGCCTACAGGTTGCAGAGAACCGTCTGCACATAATTTAAAGAAAAACGCATCGCGTCCCAGCCTGTTAGGTTCTGCTTTTGCATTTATATCAATCAAAAGCATCCCGATTTGTCTTTTATATACCGGTTCATTAGTATTTACACTTGCGGGAGTTCCGGCAATACCAATTCCATACAGAACATTGTCTTTAGATAACGCCAATTGCTGAACCCCGACAAACCCCAATAAAGCTGCAGATACCATATCCAACCCACCCGAAAGACCTGAAAGATAATTTTCACCGTGAAAATTTCTCAATAGATCTTTGTATTTTGTATTATCATTTGTCTCGTCTAAATAAGATATTTTCATATAATTAGCCAAATTATTTACATAATTTTCTGCTGAAATATTACTATCACCATTAAAAGCATTTGCGGCAGTTAATGTATCCATTGCAGCTTCGTTTAACAAGTTTTGATTCGCAATTTCAAATGTTGAAACAGCTTTAGCTAACTTAGGCCCTATTTGAGCAGAGCCCGTGTTTTGTACTAAAGCAGGAGCCGTTAATGCAGCTACAACGCCGATTATACCGAGCGTAATCAAGACTTCAGCTAACGTAAATCCAAGTTTTTTCTTCATATAAGCTCTCCTAATTGTGTTACGTTGAATGTAACATAATACCTATTGTGTTACATTGGGCATTACTTATGTGCCTGAAACCATTATAACATATTTATTAGAAATTAATAGTGTTTATTTCGTAATTTTTTGTTACAAGCCTCCTTATAAATTCTTCCCTCTTCCACAAGTGGCGAGGGCTTATTACGCTAAGCGCACAGCCTACCCTCCCCCTGTGGGAGGGTCGAAATCTTTGATTTCGGGGAGGG
>CALUPN010000009.1 GCA_944322625.1 Candidatus Gastranaerophilales bacterium
GTTTACCTTTTTAAGGCCTTTAACATCTTTGATATCAAACTCCTCCGATAGTGCAGGCAAACCTATTAAAACCGATAAAATAAATACTACAGCGATTCTTTTCATACATATATTTTAGTTTAAATTTATCAGGATTTCAATTGATATTTTATTTTCTTTTAATGGGTCAATAACTTTAAACCTGTAATACCGCTTATAATTAATGCAATGCAAAACAGCCTCATTGCGGTAACAGGCTCCTTAAATAGTATAATCCCAAATACTACCGTCCCTATGGTTCCAATACCTGTCCAGATTGCGTATGCAGTACCTAAAGGAAGATGTTTTAGTGCAAGTGCAAGAAAATAAAAGCTGGCAATCATACCTATTACTGTAAGTATTGACGGAATAATATGAGTAAACCCATGCGTGAACTTAAGTCCTACAGCCCAGCTGATTTCAAACAATCCGGCTATGAATAAATAAATCCAATGCATAATTTCTCCTTTCATCCTCTATATAAAAACCCGGGAGATATATTATTCTCCCAGGTTTTTATCCTTCCGTGTTCACATATTGTGAGTTTTCTCTCGGTCCAGTCCGGCATAAAGCTGCGGAACCCTAGAAAACATTTATTATTAAATTATAGAAAAATACTATTATAAAACTTTACTTTTTTCAACTATGAATTATACCCGACTGCCGGAGCCAATCGGAGAATGTAACAACTATCAATTATTGGTATAAATATTAAGAAATTTAAGGAGGGGTAAATGAAAGATAAATTTGCACAAAGAAGTTTTGTTATAACAATATTGGGATTTTTTCTTGCGTCTGGTTATGTTTATGCAGCGGATTCGATTGCTGTGGTTGATTTACAGAAAATAGTCAGTAACTCTTCTCAGGTAAAGCAATTAAAACAAGAACATAAGAAAAAAATGGATGAGCTTAATAAAATCATAGTGAATGCACGCGGAGCAATTGCGAACGAAACCGACAGTGCAAAGATTTTGCAGCTTGAAGAAAAATATACAAATGAATTTAATACAAAAAAGCAAGCGTTAGAAAAAGATTATGCAAATCGTCTTGAAGCAATAGAAAAAAATATTCAGGCAGAAATTGCTAAAAAAGCCCAGAAAGATAAGTATGACTACGTTTTTGCTAAAAGTGTAGTTTTGTACGGCGGAAAAGATATTACGGGGGAAATAAATGTAAAATAAAAATACCCCTTGTTCTTTTTAAGTTTTTTGTAATATAATAATATTACTCTATAACTTAAGGAGAACAGCATGAAAAAAAATCTAATATCGTTAAGTTTAGTAATAATATTATCGGCTGTAATTAGTGCGGCGTACGCAAATTCTGCAATCTATACCGATGATTTGGGCAGAATGCACTTTTTAGGCAAAGATCCTTCTATATATTTGCATGATACAAAATTTGAAAATATTGATACAGAGAAAAAAGATTTTAATGATATAATATACAAAAATGCTCCGAATACAAGTGGTGAAACTAAGGTTAATACAACCGAACAAGGCGGAGAAAGCGGTGTGTCTCCCGTAAACGAAACTAAACCGGAACATATGAATAAGTCCAAAGGTTCGTTTACATTTAATAAGGGAGCAATGGATGCATCCGATCCTTATACATTCGGCGAAACAAATATTCAACCGAAAACAAAAGATAATAGTTCACCCAAAACGGAAAAGAAACATTTTTGGGATAACTGGTAAAAAATAAATTATTCCCGGATCGTCTAGCGGCAGGACGAAAGATTCTGGCTCTTTTAACGGTGGTTCGAATCCATCTCCGGGAGTTTTTTATTTTTATAAATTATTATTTAATTTATATAAATTAATTCCGCCGGCAGCTTTATATAATCCGATTGTTGATATTAAAGAGTTGATTTTGTCGGAAATTTCTTCTTTTTTTACCGTTAAATAGGCCTCTCTTGCATATAGAACATCCAGGTCGCTTGAAGCGCCTATGGTATGTTTATCCAGCATTAAAGAGTAGATTTTATCCTGCATTTTTAATCTGTTAAGAGCTTCTTCATAGTTCTGCAAGGCCGTTTTATACTCAACCAGGCCGGAATTCATTTCTTTTATACATTGAAGTATGGTTTTCTGATAGCTGTTAAGAGCTTCTTCATACTCAAACTTTCGATATCTTAAAAGTGCAAGTTTTCTTCCTCCTGAAAACAAGTCCATAGACGGTAAAATCCCCGCATTAAAGAATTGTGATGCCGCATTAAACAAAGAGTCAAGATGGTATGCATTCAACCCGATTTGTCCGTAGATAACAAATTTGGGCAAAAAATCCCGTTTGGCAACTCTAACATCAAACCCGATTCGCTTTATATTACTCTCTTCCTGTTTATAATCAGGTCTGTTTGTAATAATTTCGCTGTTATATAGAGTCGGAATATTTTTTAGCAGTGTGATATTATCATAACTGTTCCTTGCAATATTTCCGTCGGAATCTGCTAAATATACCCGCAGGCTGTTCAGCAAAGTCTCTTGCGTTTTTAAATAATTATTTCGTTCTTCTTTTAATGCGGTAAGCATTTTCTGTTCGGATAGAAGTTCATTGATTGAGCATAAGCCGATTTCATACATATCGGCAGTTTTATTTACTATATCTTTTTGTATTTCTGTAATTTCATCCTGAATTTCTAAAAATTTATCAGTCTTAATTAAATTGAAATAATCTGCTGCAAAGTCCGAAGTTAAAGCAATATAAGTTGCGCGCTCTGCCTGTTTTATTATTTCAAGTTGTTCTTTGGCACTTTTTGTCTTTAACCTGTTTGCACCCCAGATATCAATTTCATAAGCCGCAGTTATCGGTAAAAGGTAATTATACTGGGAATAATTCGGAATTCTCATGTTTCCGTATTGTTGCATGGGGCCTCTTAAATCTCTTGATAAATCTCCTGATAAAGAGAGGGTTGGAAGCTCGTTTGCAAATTGCATTTTTACAATCTGTTCATTCTCTTTAACTTTGAGAGCCGTATTTTTCAAATCATAGTTATTTTCGTAGAGTTTTAAAAGATTATTTGATAAATTTTCATCTCCGAAATTTTCCCACCATTCAAGGTTCATGTATTCGATATGTTTTTGAGGCTCTGAATTTTTTCCGCGTGCAAAAGCCGGAGAAAACAAGAGTAAATATGTTAGCAGTATAATATAGAATTTTTTCATGAAATTTTTCCTGAATATTATTGTGCTATAATTACATCACAAGAATATTTTAATATCAATATCCGTAAAAACGTAATGGTGCAAAGTCCGGAAAATATATTTTTATACCCTCCGGCACTGTTTCAGATTTCAGGTAAAATATTTTGAAATTTCGATATAATATTATTGCATTTCAACTTTTTCTTTTGTGATATATTTATATACGGAGAGTAATAAACTAGTCGATTATTTAAAAGAAGAAGGTAATTATGAACTGGATAATAACAGAGAATAACAGGAAGATTAATGCGCTTGATATTCCGACAGCTTCTATTGAAGAAATAAAGTCGGATGTGGAAAAAATGAAAATGAGAGTTATCGGGTTCTTTGGGAAACAAGAATTTGAAAATGTGAGATTATATGTTGTTTTGGCAGACGATAAAGTCGGGAAAATATATGTAACTTCTTCGCTGTTTCCGCCTGATGTTAAGTCTTACGAATCTTTTACTCAAAAATTCCCCGCATTTCATATTTTTGAAAGGGAATTTTATGAAGAATTCGGTATTGAGCCGCTAAATCATCCTTGGCTGAAGCCTGTGAGAGTTAATCAGGATAAATATCCTTTCTTTGAAATGCAGGGAGAAGATATTCATCAGGTAGCGGTCGGCCCCATACACGCCGGAGTAATTGAGCCGGGACATTTTCGGTTTATGTGTATGGGAGAAAAGGTTTATGATTTGGAAATAATGCTGGGCTATCAGCACAGGGGAGTTGAGGATTTATTTTTAAAGAATAGAAATTATAATAACAGACTTGCAGAATCTGTCTGCGGTGATACGGTTATCGGGTATAATATGGCTTATTCTCAAGCAATGGAAACTTTATCGGATACTAAAATCTCTAATAAGGCTCAAATTATAAGACGTGTTGCTCTTGAAATGGAACGAATTGCAATTCATATCGGCGATATGGGTGCAATTGCGGGAGATATGGCATATCTTATGGGTGCTTCTATTTTCGGTATAACGAGAACTCTTGTTATCAATACTATGCTTGAAATCTCCGGAAGTCGTTTCGGGAGAGGGTTAATTAACGTGGGCGGTGTTAATTTTGATATAGATGACAAAATGGCTGATAAAATTATTGAAATGCTTGACGGAGTTGCTAAAACCGTTGACAGAACAACAAAAGTTATGCTGAAAAAACCGACTTGTATATCAAGAATGGAAAGAACGGGGGTAGTAAGCAGCGAAAGCGCAAGAGCTTTAGGAGCTGTCGGAATGGCTGCCCGTTCTTCCGGCGTGGATATTGATTCAAGATTTGATTTTAATGACGGTTGGTATACTTCACTAGACGTTATAAAACCTTTTAAAGCGACTGGAGATGTTCATTCAAGATTTACTTTGAGGTATAAAGAAATTAAGCAATCTATGCAGATAGTGAAAAAACTTCTTGCAAAATTAAAAGAATATAAAGATGAGCCGATTAAAATTCGACCAAATCAAAACCTTGCGCCGAATTCTTTTGTCGTATCAATTGCTGAAGGCTGGCGCGGTGAAATCGTTCATATTGCAATAACGGGAGCAAACGGAGAGTTGTTGCGGTATAAAATGAAAGATCCGTCTTTCAATAACTGGTATATGCTGGCTATGGCAGTCAGAAACAACGGAGTCTCTGACTTCCCGTTATGCAACAAAAGTTTCAACTTGTCCTATTGCGGCAATGACTTATAACAAAAATAAGTGACTGCTAATATTTCCTATTAACTAATTCACTTATTAACTTATTCACATTGAAAACAGAGGTAATTAAAACATGTTAGATACAATAAAACTAAAATATTTTCAAGGAAAACAATATATACCGGATATACCAAACGCTGCTATGCGCAGTCAGTTCAGAGGATTTCCGATTTTAAAACATTGTGAAGGTTGCAATATTGATGAAACAGTTTGCCCTACAGGTGCTTTGAAAACAAATCCGCTGTCTGTTGATTTAGGCAAATGTACGCTATGCGGAGAATGTAAATGCGAAGCTATTCAATTCAGTAATTATTATAAATTGTCTTCAACAAGCAGAGATAAACTTATAATAACCGAAGGAATGACTCCGGAAGAATTTGAAAAGGCCGCAGTAGAAGTAAGAAAGGAGATAAAAAGAGTATTTTCAAAATCTTTAAAACTCCGTCAGGTTTCGGCTGCAGGTTGTAACGGATGCGAAATGGAATTAAATGCCTGCTCAAATTGCAACTTTGATATGGGAAGATTCGGGATTGATTTTGTAGCTTCTCCGAGACATGCAGACGGTATTGTTATAACCGGGCCGATATCAGAAAATATGGCTTACGCTCTTGAAGATTGTTATAAATCCACTCCGGATCCTAAAATTGTCATTTTGGCAGGTGCTTGTGCAATTTCAGGCGGTGTCTTTCAAAATTCGATAAATTTAAACAGGGAATTTTTGGAAAAATATCCGATTGATTTGTATATTCCCGGTTGTCCGGTTCACCCGCTTACATTTATTAACGGAGTGCTGGATTTTATTTCCAAAAAGTGATATATTCTTAGTCATGCTGTCAGTTATTATACCTACGGTTCAGAAGAAGATTGAGGTTTTGAAAACACTCATAAACCTCCTGCAAAAAGATTCTTCTGTAGATGAAATTTTTATAATAAATAATAAACCGGAGTTTTCGCTTGAATTCAGCGGTAATAAGTTAAAAATTTATACGCCGGAAGCAAATATTTATGTAAATCCCGCTTGGAATTTAGGTATTAATAAAATAAAGAATGAAAACTTTGTTTTACTGAATGATGACTTGCTTGTTTGTGAAGATTTTTGTAAAAGAGTCGTAAATTCGGAGATTTTTAATGATAAAAAGACCGGTTTAATAGGTGTTTATCCGGGTTCTATAACGCAATTTTCCAAGGCAGACAATATAGATGTGCCTGAAAATAAGATAAATGCAGAACCTGAGTTTTTACCGCTTGACAGATATCTCGGCACAGGTGACTGGGGGGTTGCAATTTTCGGGAAAAAACAAAATTATTATGAAATACCGGAAGATTTAAAAATAATATACGGGGATAATTATTTAATTTATCAAAATATGAAAAATCATAAACAAAATTATTCAGTATCAAATTTGCCAATAAATCATATACATTCTTCTTCCAGCGCCAGTCCGGAGTTTTCAAAAATAGTGGCGGAGGATATCTTAAATTCAAAAAAATACTTTTCTGCAGATAACAGTATTCCTGCTGCGGATATAAATTCTGACTTTAAAATTGAATATCGCGGTAATGTTTGTATAGTTAATTTTACAGACGGTAAAACTTCCTTATATTTCATGTATCGGAATGATAAAGGAATGCTTCCGGATAAGAAAATAACATTACAGCTTTGTTCACTCATGCCTGACAACAATATGCAGCTTGCGCTAAAAATTATAAATACAATCAAATCAGACCAAAATAGACCTTGTTAAGTTCGGCTATATTCATTGCACCCAATCTTTGCACTTCTAATTCGGTCCGTTGCGTTTCTCTCGTATTTTCAAGCGGCTGTGCTTGTATCTCCTGCTTAAATTCTTCATCCTGTTTATTTTTGATTTTTTGTATAAATTCGGCCTTTGCTTGTTCCAGCTTTGCTTTATCAACAGTTTTATTTCCGCTCGGAGCTATTCCGAGTTCCATTAATTCTCTAAGTATTCTCAAATACTCAGGATCACAATAAGAGCCTATTGCTTGTATAGCTGCTACCAATTTATACTCCTGTTCGTAAAGTTATGTAACGAGGTGATATTTAAATAATTCCACTATTTATATGATTTATAACAATCATATGAAAAAATCTTTACAAAAATTTACAAATACGGTAAAATAAAATATATTACGTTAATATTTTGTTACAATTTAGCAAATAAATTTGTTTTGGGATTTTAAGTAAATTATAATGTTAAATACAGTACAAAATTTTAACCCAATAATAATTAGGAATTCGGATACTATGAAAAAACAATTAAGTTACTTAATCGCAGCAGTTTGTCTTTTAGCGGCAGGAAAGGCTTTTGCAGATCCGGGGGTAATGCTTCCGGCGCAGGTTCAGGCAGAGATGGGCGGATATAACCCGGGTGCTTATAACACAACCGAGATGCAGAATATTAACCACTATCAGATTGATAAGAGTTATATTCAGTCTTTTGATGACGTAACAAAAGATGAACAGATATATGATGCTTCTATTGAAGAAAATCAGGCTCGTGAGGGTATGTTATATAACCCGCACTTTTTACTTCAAAAAATAAATTTTGAAGGTAATACAAAAATTTCATCTGAAGAGTTAGAAAAACTCGGTTTAGAAGTTTTGGGCGAAGATATTTTCTTTGATGAATTGTTGGAAGTATGCCAGAAAGTAACAAATTATTACCGTTCAAAGGGATATTTGACATCTTATGCAACAGTTCCGCCGCAGAGAATTGTGGATGGTGTTGCAACTATTAAAATTATTGAAAGTAAAGTCGGTTCTCTTGATATAGAAGGTGAAAAATGGACAAGAGAATGGTACTTAAGACATATAATTATGGGAAAAGCAGGGCTTAGAGAAGGCGATGTATTTAACGCTAAAAACCTTCAAAGAGCAATGAAAGAAATTAACCGTGAGGATTATGTCCAGGTTCAGACCGAAGTCGAAAGAGAGCAGGAAGGCGATGAAAATACTGCAATTACCTTAAACGTAAGAGACAGATTTCCGGTTAACCTGAACTTCTCATATGACGATTACGGCCGTTCTTATACCGGAGCTCAAAGAGTTTCATTCCTTGTTGGTATGGATAATTTAACAGGTCTGGGGGATAAGATATACGGCGGTACAATTTTATCATCAGGTGCAACAGGCTGGATGGCAGGCTATTCGCTTCCGGTATCATCCTATGGAACCAGATTATCGTTCGATTTTTCTGACTCTCACGTTAGATTAGGCGGCCCTTATAAATCTTTGAATGTAAAAGGTAATGCTCAGAGTTACTTCTTTAAATTAACCCAGCCATTAATTCAAACTGCAAAGACTGATTTAATATTCTATACCGGCTATGACTATGTAAATGCCAATACATCCGCTACTATAGCAGGTAATCCGTTAAGACTTTCTACATATAACTTGAATGTATGGCGTTCAGGATTGTACGGTATGACAGATGATAATTACGGTCGTTGGATTGGTAATTTAGGGGTTGACTTTGGTATGGGCGGTGACGGCCACGGAGCAATTCAGGATACAACATTCTTTAAAGTTACTGCCGGCGCAACCCGTGTTCAAAGATTATTCGGAAGAAGTATGGGTATTGTAAGAGTCGGCGGTCAGTATTCACCAAACAAATTGTTTGCAGCCGAACAAATGCAGATGGGCGGTCCTTATACATTAAGAGGCTATCAGCCGGCTGAATTAATCGGTGACTATGGTGTAACAGGTACGGTTGAATATCGTTTCCCGATTCCGTTCTTAGACAGATTATGGCCTAAAGTGGATGAAAGAATAAGGCTGGCTGTATTCTACGATTGGGGCTGGTTAGGTGAAAACGGTAATATCTATAATTATCCGCAGACATTCTTACATTCGGTTGGTTTCGGTACTTATATTAACTTTACCGATTGGCTGACGGCGCAAATAGGTGTAGGCTTCCCTCTCGGACGTTCGTATGACGAGAATACCGCAAGATTTTACTTTAGTGTAAACTCTGATTTGGACAGACTAATTCCGCTCAGAAATCCGGAAAAATTATAATTTAAAAAAAGAACCCGATATTTAAATATCGGGTTCTTTTTAATATATCTGTTACATATCCGTAATAATAATTCTTTTATCAGATGTGATTTTATCGATATTAAGGATAGTGTAAAGAGAGTCATTATATATAAACTCATTTGAAAAGTATCCGTCTCCGGGTTCTAATAAATCATTATCCATAAATTCAAATAATTCGTTAATTTTATCTATTAATAATGCAAGTTTGAGTTCATTACACTTTACTATAATGACAGGTTTTTTATCCGGAGCGATTCCTGCTTCCAGTCCTAAAAATTTTTTTAAATTGATAACAGTAATATAATCACCTCGGAGGTTCATTATGCCTTCAATAAAATCGGGAATCCCCGGAACTTTAGTTATTGAAGTATCCTTCAAAACCTCTTTTACAAAATCCAGTGCTATACAATAAGAATCGTTATTTAGATTAAACGATATATATTTATTTTTTGCGTGCAACTCGCCGGAGGCAAGTTTTAAGCTGGACTTGTCCGCAATAGCGAGAGTTCTTTTGGTCATAATTGATTTAGACTCTTCATCCTGCGGAAATAATGAGATAATATCAACATCCGCCCAACGGCTGTCATGCTGTTTCAGCAGATTTTCTATTGCGTATATATTAATAATAAAAATGGTTTCCTGATTAAATTTATAGAGTGAATCAATAATCATCTTATTATCAACGAACGGAATTGCGTCCATCTGCGCGGTATCAAAAGGAAGAATACCTATTACTTTATCTGTAATTATTCCGAAAATTACTTCGTCTGTTTTGACTATCAACAGTTCGTTATGTGTTGTATAAGGAGGTACCTCTATGTTTAAATAGAACCTAATATCAACAACATTAATAACAAAATTGTTGTATTTTAAAAGTCCGACAATATTATTCGGGAGTTTCTGCGGATAGTCTAAAGCCGGCAGTTTCATAATTTCAAGTATGTTATCGGAATTTATCGCATACTTATTTTCACCTGTTTGAAAATACAGATGAGTATTTTTCTTTTGTTCAATTAAATTACTGCTGCTCATAGAGTACAACCCTGTTTCTTCCGCTCTCCTTAGCTTTGTATAAAGCTTCATCTGCGGATTTTAATATGTCTGCCGGAGTATTAAATTCCGGATAGTTCATTGTAAGCCCGATACTTACGGTAACTTTTGCTTTTACGTTATTATAATCAAAATCGTATTCTTCAACCATTCTTCTGAGTCTTTGAACCGGAATAATAGCTCCTTCTATATTTGTTTCCGGCATAATCATGACAAGCTCTTCTCCGCCGTATCTGTATAGAAGGTCTGTTTTTCTGAATGCAGATTTCATTAAATCTGCGACGGTTTTTAAGACATAATCGCCGTATTGGTGACCGTATGTATCATTAACTTTTTTGAAGAAATCGATATCCAGAATAGCAAGGCTGAAATCTGAAGGGTGACGCTTAGTACGGTTGTGTTCTTGTTCCAAACTGATTTCGAACTGTCTCCTGTTATATAGTCCGGTGAGTCCGTCAAGAACCGACATAAATTCTTTTTCTGTATATTGATATTTCATTTTGAATATGGCAAGCAGTTCGCTTATCATAATGTCGAAATATCTGAAAGATGCATAATCCATATCCTGACGTGTATAGAAACAAATTCCGCCGATGAGTTTTTTATCAAAAATTAACGGTATGATAATTTTTGATCTTAAATCTGTAAATTGATACTCAAGTTCTTTACCCAGAAGAATTCTAACTACTTCAAATTTGGTATTTTTAAAGTTTCTGAACTCTTCCATTTTTCTGAAAAAATCATATTGTATATCAGAAAGAAGATTTTTGCTTAAATTTTTCCCGAGAGTATCAATGTATAAAATATTTTCGGCAAAATCATCAGGAGAAGCGAAAAATACGCCGGCTACGCTATATTCTACAAAAGAACTCAAAAGTGAGAATAATTTCTCAACAAGAACTCTTTCATAATTCAAAAAGTCGCTTAAGTTTCTGAATTCATTTGCAAATACCGACTTTAGCAGCAAATCGTTCAGAATCGTGTTTAAGCGTGTCTGAGCTACATTATCTGATTTAGACTTAAGAGCCAGCGTTGTTTTATATTCCTGCGTAAGAGGATATCTTCTTAGAGTTGCATTAATATTTCTTACCAGTTCGTCCATGTTAATGGATTTAGATAGGAAAAGCTGCGCGCCTGCTTTTTTCCCCCAGAAACTGTCTATTTTTTTATCAAGAACCGTGAGAAGTATTACGGGAATTTTTTTTGTTTCATCAACGTTTTTAATCATTCTGCATAGCTGGTAACCGTCAATTACGGGCATCAAAATGTCTGAAACAATTATATCCGGAATGTATTCAAAAACCTTTTTATATGCTTCTGCGCCGTTAACTGCGGTTTCCACTTCAAAACCGTTCTGAATAAGCCCGTCTTTAAGGAATTTCAGTTGTGTTTCACTATCTTCTACCAATAAAATCTTTGATGTCATATATTCCTGTATTCCAATTTTGTTAATTTTAGTATAAAATAATTATATAATAAATACTTAAAAAAAACTATAGGAGAGATGACGTGCTTAATGAATGGAATTTTGGATTAAAACAGAAGTTTAATATTAAATGTATAATAGATATGGTGGTATTTGTATTCGCCTGTGTTTTATTTTTGTTTTTTGCAAAAATCAACCGTGTTGCGCCATATGAAACATTTGTGTTTTTGGTTGTTATTATTGCTTTAAACGCAACCGCGCATTTTATCACAAAACAGTGGATTGTTAGAGCTATAAAGAAGTCTTATACCGTACAATCGGATTCGTTAACGGAAACTACAAATGAAATTATGGATACAATAAACTCTCAAAAACGTATTTTTGAGACACTGTCTGCAAATACAAAAAATATTTCCATGTTAATAGAAAAGTTGAAAACGCTTTCGGAAGATTCGGTCACAACGTCTAAGAATACTGAAAAGCAGGTAAGCCAGTCAATCAGTTTTTCGGAAAAAGAACACGAAGCAATTTCTGCAAATGCCGATAAAATGCTTGTTTTGAGGCAAAAAATCCAGATGATTGCAGAGCTTATACTGGAACTATCCGAACATTCCCAGCAAATCGGTAATACTATAGGAGTGGTTGATGACATAGCGGAACAGACGAACATGCTTGCTCTGAATGCTGCGGTAGAAGCTGCTCGTGCAGGAGAACACGGAAAAGGTTTTGCGGTTGTTGCTGGTGAAATCAGAAAACTTGCAGATGAATCAAAACAGGCTATTACGAAAATTACATCTCTTACAAGCAATATTCAATTTACAACGAATTCTACCGTAATGGCAACGGAAGAAGGCTCTAAAGAAATTGAAGCTGTTGTTAAAGATATTAACGCTGTATCTTCTAACTCCGAAACGCTTCTCAATTTGATTAAAGAGATTTTGGATTCTCTGGATGCCCTAAATCAGAATGCAAAGAAGCAAAATGATATTATTGAAAGATTAAATATTATAGATGAGGAAAATTCCGGAATAGCGGAAAGCTTAGTTCAGGCAATGGCATCAAACAGTGAAAGAATTGCAAAACTAAACAGTTTGTCTAACGATATAAAGCAATCTGCAATTGAAAGCTAGGAGCAGGCGGATAAATTGGATTTTACGGACAACGAAAACAACAATAAAGAGGTAATGGCAATCTTCCAGGCAGAGTCAGAAGAGATTCTTGAGCGTATCTTTAATAATCTTTTTTCTCTGGAGAATACTCCTGCAAATAAAGAGCTTATCGGTTCCATATACCGCGACCTTCACAGCCTTAAGGGAGCTGTCAGAATGGTCGGCTTTAATAATATTCAGACCATTTTTCACAAAATGGAAGATATTTTTGATGCGGTAAATAATGATAAATTTGTCTTGGACGTAGAAGTTATCAAACTAATGTCGCGTTCTTTGGAAACGGCTGCGAAATATTTGCAAAAATCAGTGGAGAATGAACGTGAGATTATTGACGAAGAGTTTAGTGCGGTAATCTCTAATTTGGAATATATTTTAGATGTTGAAATAAAGGAGCATGCTGAAAAAGCTCAAAATGAAGTTCCTGCGGTTGCGTCAATTGCGTCGATTGCAGCGTCTGACTTGGCTCAAGACAAGCTTTCCGCCTATCAGGAAGAAATCAATTTTGCATTCAATAATTGTTTTGAAATTATTGACGGTATAGTGCCTGAAGAAGAGTCTCAGGATATTGTTATACTGAAAGAAGAAGTGCAAAAGATATACGAATTCTTTAAAGATACTAACTTGTACGAAGTAAAAAGTGCATTAGAAAATATTCTTACAAAAATCGATTTTGTAATGAATGCCACAAATACTCTCACTGTAAGTGAAATCTTAGAATTAAGAAATGAATTAAGCTCTGTTGCGGCAAAATATAATACTTCCTGTATTGAAACCGAAAATACCGGGCTTTCATTTTTTGATGTGGCGGAAAAAATTACCATGCTCCAGGGAAGCAGTGTTTATACAAACGAAATTAAAGAAGATATCCTTAAGCTAAAGGATAATATTGATGATAACAATATAATGGAAGTCGTCAATATGATTCTTGAGATATTGGATTTTATAACGGAAAACTCTGTTCAGCTGGAAGAACAAATGATGCTGACTCTAAAAAGTGCGGTTGAGTATTGTGCATCTCCGAGTGAGAGTGTCGATAGTGATTTAATTGTTCAGCAGCTTGAAATTATGAAACAGCTGCTTGAATTAAATTATAAAAAAGATACCGGTGTAAGTGAAATAAAGAGTCTTTCTACGCAAACATCATCGGGCGGCGGTAAAGCATCTTCTTCAACAGAAATTAAAACTCTGCATGTAAATGCACAAAAACTGGATTTACTTGTTAACCAGCTTGGTGAATTGATTATTACAAAGATTAAGACCGAAAAAAATCTGGAAAAAATTGATAATATTAAAAATGTTAATGAAAATTGTCAGAAAGATTTACTAAAGACCTCAAATTATTTGCGATATTATAACCGCAAATATTTACAGACCGGTGCAACCGAACAGTATACAAGTGCTTTTGTAAAGCAGGTATTTTCGTTATTGTCTGATATCACACAGAATGTATCAAGAACAATATATGACTTGAATTCTCTTTATCGTTCTTCAAAAGAAGATGATATGAAGATGAGACTTATCATCGATGAGATGGAGTCTATGGTGAAAAATATACGTGTATTGCCAATTTCAACCGTATTTAATTCTTTTACCAGAATGGTAAGAGATATTGCTAATGAAAAAGGCAAAGATATTGATTTCGAAATAGAAGGAAAAGATACTTGTGCTGATAAAAAGATTATTGAAGAAATTAAAACTCCTCTTATTCATATCTTAAGGAATGCAATTGACCATGGTATTGAGTCAAAAGAAGAAAGAATTGCAAACGGCAAAAATCCTGTAGGCCGAATTCTTCTTTCTGCCAAGCAAGATGATAATAAAGTAATAATAGAAGTTATGGATGACGGACACGGGTTCAATCTTGAGAAAATCAAAGACCGTGCTGTATCACGCGGTTTTCTGACTCAGGAAGAAATTGATTCTATGAGCGATGAAGCTGTAATGAATATAATTTTCTGGCCCGGTTTTACAACGGGTGATTCCATTACAAGTATTTCAGGACGGGGAATAGGCCTGGATGTTGTTAAAACGAAAATTTCGCAGCTAAACGGTAAGGTTAAAGTAATATCCGAGTTTGGCAAAGGTAGTTGTGTGCATATCGAAATCCCTGTTACGTTGACTACTTTGAGGGTATTTCTTGTAAAAATTTCCGAACAAATATTTGCAATACCTATTCAGGTTATTACGACATTTATTTTAAAGGATCAAAGTGAAATAAAAACGAATAACGGTTTACGTTCAATTGTATATAACGGTAATATTATTCCGCTTTATTACCTTTCTGATATTTTACAGTTAAAACCTGTTCCGAGAGGTGAAAAAGAAACTATACTTATTATAGAAGCTGATGAAAAAACTATAGGTCTTGTTGTTGATAAACTTCTGGGAGATCAGGACATATTACAGAAGAAGTTATCACCGCCGTTATATAAAGTTAAGAATATATCAGGCATTACTAACCTCGCTTCAGGTGAATTGTGTTTGATTTTGAATATGCAGGATATAATGCATTATGATTTTAATAAGGCAGCGACATCTTCTTCCGGTCCTCCGGCACTCCCGATAGATATTATGTCTTATAAGCGTATTCTTATTGTAGATGATTCAATTACAACAAGAACAATGATAAAAAATATACTTATGAATATCGGTTACGGAGTTGATGCCGTGCTTGATGCACAAGAAGCTCTGGTTAAGTTAAAATTGAACCATTATGATTTAATTGTTACAGACTTAACTATGCCAAAGATTGATGGTTATGAATTCATAAGTAAATTGAAAAATGATGAAATGTATGCTGATATACCGGTGATAGTAATGAGTTCTTTGCCTGAGAAAAAAGCACAGAAACGCTTGTCGGCATATAAGATAGAGTATTATATGCAAAAAGACACATTTAACCAAGTAGAGTTTTTGCAACAGGTAAAAAGGATTCTGACTAAATACCACCATACTTAATATTAAGATACTTAGAAACGGGTTCCGGAACAAAGGAGGTGATATCGCCTTTATTTATAAGGATTTCTCTTACGCAAGATGAAGAGATAAAGTTATATTCGGGCTTTGTTATTAAAAAGACCGTTTTAATATTATTATATAAAGCCTGGTTTGTTTGGGATAGCTGCATTTCATATTCAAAGTCAAAAGATGTTCTGAGCCCTCGAAGCAGTACATCTGCTCCGCGCTTTTTTGCATATTCAACTGTTAATCCTTGAAAACAATCTACTTCTGCATTCGGAATATCTTTAATACTGTCCCGAATAAGTTCAGCTCTTATATTGGGCGGTAAAAAGCCTTCTTTATCTGCATTGTAAGCAACCGCAATAATAACTTTATCAAAAATTTCCGCTCCGCTTCTCAATATGTCAATATGTCCGTTAGTAATCGGGTCAAAACTGCCCGGATAAATTGCGATAGTCATATTATCTCCTTGTATAAAAGTATTATAGCATGGAAATATTAAAGATGAATGTATTAAAGCAGAAGTGTATGTTATTTCACAATTAAACGGGGTTAAATTAATATATTTAACCCCGTCATTATTTATATTTTAAGTTATTATTCAGTTAATTATATCTCCGTATTCTTCGGGATTATTTAATAAATCATAGTTGATTTCATTTTCATTATCCGCAATTGCTGCTGCAACTACTGCGTCTGATGTTACATTCAATAATGTTCTCATCATGTCTGTAATTCTTTCAATTGTAAACAAGAATGCAAAACCTGCTACAAGCTGTTCCGGACTTAATCCCATACCGTTGAGAACAAGTGCTATTGTAATCAAACCGGCTCCGGGAATTCCGGCGCAGGTAGAAGATGCTATAATTGCTAAGAGTGCAATTTGGATTACCAGGAAAGGAGTCAGAACTACACCGTATGCCTGGGTTAAGAATATAACCGCAATTGTTTGAAGCATTGCCGTTCCGTCCATATTTAATGTAGCACCCAGAGGCAGAACAAAACTTGAAACTTTATGAGAGATACCTCTTTTTTCGCAGCATGCAATTGTTAGAGGTAAAGTTGCAGAAGAGCTTGCAGTACCGAATGCTACCATCATGGCTTCAGCTATTGCAGCATAAAGCATCAAGACCGGAACTTTTGAGAATATTTTCAAAAATACCGGATATACAATAAAGAACTGTATTGCAAAACCGAGAGCAAGAACTCCTAAATATTTAGATATACTCATAAAGATATCAATACCGAATGATGAAACCGCAACTGCAGTAAGAGCAAATACTCCGGGGGCCGCAAAACACATAATCCAATCCGTAACCTTCATTGTTGCAGCAAATACCGATTCAAAAAAGCCTACAAAAGGCCTGTTGATATCTCCGGCTTTTGCAAGAGCAATAGAGAAGATTAAAGCAAATACAATAATCGGAACCATGTCACCGCTTGCAATAGAAGCCAGCGGATTTTTAGGAATAAATCCTAAAATTATATTTAATAAGTTTCCTTTTTGTGCTTCAATTGTAGCTGCAACCTGAGCTTGAATATCAGCAGCAGTATCAAGGTTTATATAATGAGCTGCTCCTAATCCCGGTTTTAAAAGCAGAGCCAGTACAGCACCTATGGTTACCGCCATTATGGTAATAATACCGTAATAAAATATCATTTTTGTGCCGAGCTTTCCTATTTGCTTACTGTCTCCGACACTTGTAATTCCGATTACAATCGCAGAAATTACAAGCGGTATAACAACCATTTGAATTAATCTTATAAAGACTTGTCCTATAAACGTTAAGGTTGTCATTAAAATAGGGCTGGGCTCATTATGAAGCCAAACCCCCACAATTACACCGAGTACAAGTCCGGCAAAAATATGCCAGTTTCTTTTTAAGCCCAAACCAAGTGCAATTAACACTTGCATATAAAACTTCATATATAAATCCTCTCATATACTTATATAACCAGATTATTGTACTATGTTTTTTACAAATTGTAAAGATTTATTCGGATAATATGCTCTCTCCTGAAATCTTTTCGCCCTTAATCATATATTTTGCATGCTCTGTTTTCATGAGATGATTATCAACTAAAGAATAAGACTCCAGAGTTAAATCATTGATACCGGAAAAAGTGTTTTTGTCCAGCCTTATTGTAACGGTATCAGTTAAAATTTTATTGTCATAAGGTGCTTTTTTTGAAAATACAATTAAATTACCTTCGACGGTTTTAACTGAAATTTCGGCATTCGCTCCGCTAAACGGGTTCGAAAGCGTAATCTTGTCTCCGACACGAGATAAATTCCACATGTCAGTGCTTGCCGGCTTAAAAGTTCCGTAACTGTTAGTATCTGCTAAATTCGCTTTAACTCTCCAACTTCCGAAAAATGCTTTTGGAATGTCATTAATTGACACTCCGGCATTAAGGACTATATCATCAGCAAATACAGTTCCAACTGATAACAATAATAAAATTAAAAATAATATAACTCTCTTCATATAGTTATTATACCAGTAATTTAAAAAAAGTCATTTATAATACTTACATTATAACTTTTCATGCTATTATAGTTAAAAGGAGTTGTATTTTATGAAAAGATTTATATTAGTCTTGCTTTTTTTTGTTTTTACATGCAGTTATTGTCTTGCCGGAACAGCCGGTATTTTTGAAAATTATAAAGCCGATAAATTGCGTGATAAAATAATAAAGCTCTATGTCCTTGAAGGAGCGCAAGTTGAAAATTATGTAACAAATGCAAATTCTTTTAGTATTGCAAAAAACAATGTGTCATACGGTTACAATTTCCGGGAGTTGTATAATTATACAATTGTGCAAGACGGTAAAAACGCTGTTGTATCATTAGCAATAAGTTCCGGGGTGGGAGCATATTCGAATTTTGCGAATTTAACCAGTTCGGAGCAAAAAGAGTTAGAGCGCGTTAAGGGAATTATTTCCGGCTATTATTCATACGGACTTAGTTTTCCGGAGAAAACTTATTTTTATAATGAATATAATCAAGACGGAATGTTGGTACAGAAAAATGTAATTGCGGGTTCACAAAGATTTCGCGGATTTAAGCTTACGGCAGTGAGTTATGATGCCAAAGCAAAAGGCTTATACATAGGGGACAGAATAATAAAAGTAAACGGCATTAAACTAAAGAAATATTCCCGCCCGGAGTTAGCAAAACTTTTTAAACCGACCTCAAAGGATGATTTTATCGATATTACATATAAAAGAGGAAAAATCATAAAAGACATAAGAATTAATGCCGAATTTGTAAAACCGAAAGCAGGATTATAAAAATTATGAAAAAAATCTTAATTACCTTTTTTATATTATCTGTATCTTGTTTGAATTTTTGCTTTTCTGCAAATGAAGATGGTATTTTTAGGCGAGAAATTATGAACTCCGGTTATTCATTTAATACCACAGGGTTTATTAATGCTATTAATAAAAATGATATCAGAGTTGTTAAAATTTTTTTACAAGCCGGAATGAATCCGAATGCAACTTATACCGGAACTCCTGCTCCGATGTATGCCTTATTTTTAAATAGAAATGAAATATTAGATATTTTGTTGGAAAATGGAGCTGACCCGGAAACAAAAGTGCCTGCTTTATATGTTGCATTGAAACCTCAAAATTTGCTATCTCTTGCTATAAAACGGGGAAATGTTGAAGCTGTTGAAATTTTAATAAATCATAATGTTGATATAAATAAGCCATTTAATAAAAAAACACCGTTAGAGTATGCAAAAAAATGTAAACAAAGTGAAATCGCAGATATTTTAATTAAAAACGGAGCAATTGAATAATTTTCTTACGCAGGCCGGCATGTTTCAATCTAATGTTTGTGAAATATTTCTTTTTGTGCGAATTCTTTTTATACTGTTTCATTAAAGTTTAATGAACTGTTTTCGTCAAGAGGTATAAATGCTTGATTAAGACTGCTTACAGCCCGATAATATACATTTCCCCCTGTTTTTGTTATACTTTTTATATGAGGTAAATTTATATGAAAGATATGTTAGATAAAATTATTCAGATTGAAAAGAAATATACCGAGCTTGGCGAAACTCTTTCAAAGCCTGAAGTTATTGCAGATTATAACAAATTCCGTGATTTATCAAAACAAAGAAAATCAATGGAAGAGACTGTTGAACTTTACTATGCCTGGAAAAAAGCAGTGGATGCTATTGAAGAAGCGAAACAGCTTATTCACGAAGAAAAAGACGAAGAAATGCGCCAGTTCTTAAAATCTGATATGGAAGAAAACGAAAAGAAGATTGCGGAATATGAAGAGCGTATGAAGGTTCTTCTTCTTCCCAGAGACCCGATGGATGATAAAGATATTATGCTCGAAATCAGAGGCGGCGCCGGCGGAGATGAGGCAAATATTTTTGCGGGTGACTTGATGAGAATGTATATGCGCTATGCGGATAAAAAAGGCTGGCAGACGCAAATTCTCAGTAAGACCGACTGCGAAGCAGGCGGAGTAAGTGAAGTTATTATTTCAATGAAAGGCGACAGCATTTATTCACGTCTTAAATACGAGTCTGGCGTTCATCGAGTTCAAAGGGTTCCGGCAACAGAATCGCAAGGACGTGTTCATACTTCAACCGCAACAGTTGCCGTTATGCCGGAGGTTGATGATGTAGAAGTTGAACTTAATATGAATGATGTGGAAATCTCAACAGCCCGTTCAGGCGGTGCCGGCGGACAAAACGTTAACAAGGTAGAAACTGCGGCAAGAGTATTCCATAAACCGACCGGTATAATGATTTTCTGTACAGAAGAACGTTCACAGCTTCAAAACAAAGAACGCGCACTTCAGATTTTAAAGGCGAAGCTTTATGATATGGAAGTTCAAAAACAAATGAAAGAGATTACTGACTTAAGGCGTTCACAGGTCGGAACGGGTGACAGGAGCGAACGTATAAGAACTTACAATTTCCCGCAGGGAAGACTTACCGACCACAGAATAGGGCAGAACCTTAACGTTTGGACAGTAATTGACGGCGATTTAGATGAGCTTATTGATTTACTGACAGAATATGACCAGAAGCTTAAGCTGGAAAAATTAGCAGAAACACAAGCATAAGGCAATATTTATTGTAAAAGTTAAAGTAGGGTGCGGTTGCTACCGTGCCCTACTTTGCTAATCAAAGAAATCTATTAATTTTTCCCAAAGAGACGGTTTGTTTCTTTGTTGTTGTTGTTGGATTGTGCTGCTACGTAAAGTGCGGTTAAACGCGTTGACTTCATCTAAAGCCAGTTGTCTTTCTATATACTGAGGATCTAATTTATAATTATATACTTTATAATTCTTTTTTTTGAAAAGTTCCGGATAATAAGTGTATTTATAAAAACGTTCAAAAGTCTTAACAGCAGTACCCTCCGGTAATTTTCTCAATTCAGCAATAACATCATCAACTTCAAGGCCGTCAACCCGGAGACGTGTTGCCATTTCAATACTTGCCCGATTTTTCTTATCTATTTTTTTTTGGATCAACAAGTCGCAGATGTGTACCTGCTTCCATAGCGTGAGTATAATAATTAGTGGTATACTCTATTGCTTTAAGATTAATACCTACATTATCAAACAATCTTACTAATTTTTTAATTTCCGGGTTGCGCACTAATTCTTTGATCAATTCCGTACTATAACAAAAATTATCAATTATTAATTTTCCAAAGCTGGGATTGTTTTGTTTTTGTGGATTTTGTACAGTTCTACGATTATAATCTGTTGCCGGAGATATTTTGTTTATTTTCATTTTTATGGAGTCCCTTTCTTTCTCTAATAAAAATTCTAAAATTTTTTTTGCTAGTGTTATAACAATTATTCATCACTTATTCCGGCCTTTTGTGTGCATAAAACTTTTATATAAATAATATTTATGGTATAAAAAATGTATGAATAAGCAAAGAAAATGTGTCGGTTGCGGGGAACTTAAACCCCGCGAAGGGATGATTAAAATAACAAAAAATCATAAAGACGGAAAAGTTATTGTTAATCCGGACTCCTTCACATTTGGCAGATCTGCATATCTTTGTTATAATCAATCTTGTATAGAAGCAGCATTAAAAAAATCAAAATTAAACAGAGTATTAAAAACCTCTGAGGACTTGAAAGGAATATTAGATGGACAGTATAAGAGTTAGTGAATTAGCACGCGAGCTGGGTAAAACCAGCAAAGAAGTTATAGAAAAATTTGGTGAGATTGATATAATTGTAAAATCGCACTCTAATACTGTAACTCCTACTCAAATAAGAAAATTGAAAGAATATTTAGGTCTTACGCCCAAAAAGTCTTCCTCTAAGCCGAAGGCTTTTGTTGTTAAAAAAGCAAAACCTTCTGTAGAAGAGACTCCCAAAGAAGAAGTGAAAACAAAAGAACCTGAAAAGAAGGAAGAGGTTAAAGAGGAGAAAAAGCCTGAAAAAAGCGTAGTCAGGGTTGAAAGAACTAAAATAGAATATCCGAAAAACCAATCCAGAATTGAGATTGTGCGAAAAGCTCCTCCAAAGCCGGTAAAATCTGCTTCTGAGTCAAAAACCGGCTCAAAAGATGATAAGGATAAAAAAGTCCCTGAAAAGAAAAATTTTGTAAAAGCTCCGCAGGAAAAGAAACTTGTTGAGAGAAGAATAATCCCTCAAGAAATTTATGAAGGAAAAGGCGGGCCTTCTTCTAAGAGAAAAAATGATTCTAAAAAGAAGGATAAGGATTATAATTCCAAAAAAGAAGATCAAGAGATGATTTCTCTTGAAAAAGCCGCGGCGCAAAAGCATAAAAAGAAATCTCATAAAGAAGAAGCGCAGGAAGAAGTTAAACAAATTGTAGTAAATTCAGCTATGACAATCAGCGAGCTTGCTGATAAAATTCACAAAACACCTGCGGAAATCGTTAAATTTCTGATGTTTCAGGGTATTATGGCAACAGTTAACCAGCTTATTGATGTTGATACGATTAAAAAAGTCTGCGCTGAATATAATTTAGAAGTTCTTGAAGAAGACATCGATGCTTATATAGAAGAAGAACTTGAAAAAGAACAGAAACAAAAGGCTTTGACTGAAGTCGATAAGAAACTTTTGAAAAAGCGTGCACCGGTTGTAAGTATTATGGGACACGTTGACCACGGTAAAACGACTTTGTTAGACAGTATCCGGGCTTCAAAACACAAAATTGTAGCAACCGAAGTCGGTGGTATAACCCAGTCAATCGGTGCTTATACGGTTTATCTGGACAACAATCACGATAAGAAAATTGTATTTGTAGATACTCCCGGTCACGAAGCTTTTACGGAAATGCGTGCACGCGGTGCTAAAGCTACTGATATTGCCATTCTTGTTGTTGCGGCAGATGACGGTATAATGCCTCAAACTATAGAAGCAATAAATCACGCAAAGGCTGCTGAAGTACCGATTATTGTTGCTGTTAACAAAATTGATAAACCGGGTGCGGATCCGGATAGGATTTTACAGCAGCTTACTGAACACGGGCTTGTGCCGGAAGCATGGGGCGGCGATACAATAACGGTTAAAGTTTCTGCGCTTCAAGGAACGGGGATTGATGAACTTCTTGAATATATTCTGCTTGTTGCAGATATTCAGGATTTGAAAGCTAATCCGAAAGCAGAAGCTTCCGGTGTTGTTATTGAAGCAAACCTTGATAAAGGAAAAGGGCCGGTAGCTACGCTTTTAGTACAAAACGGGACTTTAAGGGCTGGTAATTGTATTGTAGTGGGCACTGCTTGCGGAAGAGTAAGGGCTCTTTTATCCGATTCCGGCGAAAGAATTCAAAAGGCAGAACCATCTACTCCGGTAGAGATATTAGGTTTAACAGAAGTTCCTAATGCCGGTGATTTCTTTGAGGTTGTTAAAAATGAAAAAGAAATGAAGGCTATTGTAGATAAACGAAAAGAAAAAGAACGTAATAAGCGGCTTGATGCAATGCTTCCGGCTCATATGAGACGCGAGTCAGGAGATGCAGAAGGCGGTATTCCGCAGCTGAATTTGATTATTAAAGCTAATACACATGGTGCGGCGGAAGCTGTTTCGCAGGCTATTGCGCAATTAGAGTCAAAAGAGATTGCAACTAAGATTATTCACGTAGGTGTAGGTGATATATCAGAAGCGGATGTTATGTTAGCTTCAGCTTCCGGTGCAATTATACTCGGGTTCACGGTTAAAGAGGATGCAAATGCTTTAGCTGCTGCGGAAAAAGAAGGCGTTACAATTAAGAAGTATGATATTATTTATCAAATCTTAGAAGATATTGAAAAAACAATGATTTCACTTCTTTCACCTGAGGTTAAGGAAGTAGCAACCGGTCAGGCTGAAATCAGACAAATCTTTACTATAGGTAAAATTCATAAGATTGCGGGCTGCTATGTTACAGAAGGTAAGATTAACCGCAACGATACTGCTGCAATATACAGAGACGGAAAAGAAATCTTTAAGGGTGCTGTTGATCAGCTTAAACGGTTTAAAGATGATGTTAAAGAAGTTGCTCAAGGGTTTGAGTGCGGTATTTCTTTCGTTAAATTTAATGATATTCAGGAAGGTGATATTGTTAAATTTACAACTAAGCAGGAAATTGAGCGTTCAGAATTAGAATAAAAAGCTCTCTGTAATTATATAAGAAATTATACCGCAAATGCGTGTTTGTGTAACAATGCCGGAGGACTTTAGCATCCGTATTGTATGTCCAGTCTTTTTGCAATGTGTTTGTCGACTGTAATCAATGCATCAGAACGTCCTACTGGTAGGGATGAACATCCGACAGGGGCCATAAGCTTTTTAAGTTCTATATCAGTTGCCAGAATATAGTTTACCAAGTTTTGAGCGACTTTATCAACATCAAGTCTTTTTACAAGATTATCGTTCTGTGCAGCAATACCGGCAGGACAAAGCCCGGTGTTACAAGCATTGCATTTCCCTGTATCACTTCCTACGCAACCTGCAATTTCCATAAGCATTCTTCCTGTAAATACTCCGTTCGCCCCAAGACATATAAGCTTAAAGGCGTCAGCTGCAAAGCTTCCGGTTTGCCCCAAACCACCGCCTGCAAATAGCGGAATTTCACCCTGTCTGCCTTGTTTTACAGCAGTTAAGTAACAATCGCGTAATTTTGATGTAATCGGGTGTCCTGTATGATTCAAAGAAATTTCGTGTGCTGCTCCCGTGCCTGCGGCAAGACCGTCAAGGAAGAAACCGCCTACAATATTATATGGATCTCTGAGCAAATTATTGTATACGGAAACACTTGTAACGGATGCTGCAACTTTTATAGCTACCGGAACTTTAAAATTAAATGCTGCGTTCATCGAAAGAAACATTTTCTGGACACTTTCTTCTATTGAATATAATCCCTGATGTGTCGGAGGTGAAAGTAAATCAGCCTTTGGAACTCCTCTTATTTCCTGAACATATTTTGCCACTTTACTTGCAAGCAAAAGTCCGCCGTCTCCGGGTTTTGCTCCCTGCCCGATTTTAATCAGAATTCCGGCGGGATCTTCCGTCATATTCGGCATAGCTTTTATAATTCTGTTCCATCCGAAATGTCCTGAAGCTATTTGCAAAATCATATATTTTACGTATCTGGATTTTAAGAGTTTGGTAGGAATGCCGCCTTCTCCGGTACACATGCGGATAGGAATACCCATAACTTCATTTAAATATGCAGTTGCAATTGCCATAGCTTCCCACATACGCCATGATACTGCGCCTATAGACATATCACCGAAAATTACGGGATATATCCATCGGTTGGGTGGAAGCTGCGTTGTTTCTATTATTTTACCGTCTTTAGCTTCAAAATTCAGTTTATCTGCTTTTAAAACTCTGCCAAACGGAGTTCTGAGTTCAAATGTGTGTCTTTGAGCATCTAAAGACGGGTCTGTCATTTGTGAAATTCTTCCGACTTTTATTTTATCTAATGTTCTTCCTTCTGTATTTAGGTTAGAACGCCCGCCTTTTTTAAAAGAGTCGGCTTTTATTGCTCTGTATACAACGGAGTATTTATCGTCCTTATTTCGAACGGCTCTTATTGCTCCGTTAGGGCATACATTCGCGCACATTCCGCATCCTCGGCAGTAATTTTCCAGCGAAATATTCTGCTTTATAACAAGTACCCGTTCCGTTTTAGCTTTATTAATAATCGAATTTGTTTTTCTTGATTCCACTGCAGGGCTTATTGCGCTAAAAGAACATGCTGCCGTGCATTTGCCGCATTGGATACATTTGGACTCATCATATTCGATAATCCAAGGTAAATCGCTTTTATGTAGTTCATTTATTTTTACTGCTGCCATCTTTCTACCGTCAAATCGTTTCTAATTATAATTGTTTCCCGTTCGTTCGGATAAACATCCCGTGCAATGTCTCTATTTGGCATTAAATCATTTATGCCGGCGACTTCCGAAGTCATAATAACTGTATCATTGTCTTTTCCGATTACAACCGGCCGAAGCTTTTTTGAGTCACAAACACAAAGAAGCTCTTTATCTGGAGTAACGGCTAAAAATGTATTTGGGCCGTTAATCTCCAGATTGGCTAATGAAGCTTTTATTCTGAGCAAAATTTCACTATCATCTCTTTTTATGATTTCATCATAGGGAAGCGGGGTTATTGTGTGCTTAAAATACTTAACAGGCCATTTTAAAATCTTATGTATATAATGCAGAGTATATAAAAGGCACTGCGAGTCTGACTCAAACCCTATATAACCTTTATACAGTTTTTTTTGGTAGTCTTTATTTTTTTCAAAAAAAGTATTTTCTCCGTTAACAAGTCCGGTATATCCTTCCAAAAAGAAAGGATGTGCGGCATATCGTACGATATCGTAATTTGTATTTTGTCTGCACTGAGCAGTAATTATGCTTGCCGTTAAATCTTTATTTTCATCCCACAGATTAAAATAGGTGCCGATATCTTTTGGGCTTCCAATTTCTTTTAATGTTAAAACATCCGGCCAGAATGAATAGATGTAGCCGGAATTAGTTTCTTCCAGTGTATTTCTTAGTCTTATTGCCGTATCAATGAGCAGTTCTTCTTTTTCTTCTTTAGTAGCGTGTTTAAAACTTTTCGGATATTGAAGAACTTCAAATATATAATTAGGCATAGCTTCAATTTTTAAGCCCTTCAAATTGTTTATATCGGGCGACCATTGTAAAACTCTTGTAAAGCCAAGCTCACGCAAAATATCTTCTGCAAGCCTGGTTCCTTCAACGGTAGCAGCCATTGATAAGAGCGGTAAGTCTTTGTAATTTTCAAACAATCCGCCCATATCCTGCATAACAAAAGCAAAGCCCGAATCATCATGGCCTTCTTGCTGGCTCCTCATAAGCTTTAATGCTATAGAGGGATGTAGTTTTTTCTTAGATTTTATAGCCCCAATTCTGCACATTTCTATACGATTGTACTGTTTTTATACTGCGGCGTCAAGTTTTTATTAAAAGTTGTTATATAATAACTTATATGTTAAGATAGTTAAAGAGAGGTTTAATATGCAACATAATATATTACGTGATTCAAATATTACAAAGATTTTTTTAATTTATGTTCATAACGGTGCAAGAAAAAGAGAAGTTGTATCTTTACGCTTTATGGATAACAAAGAATGCTATTTTGCGGCTCCGACCCCGGTGAAATTTGATAAACCGAAAAGAAAAATTCCGGCAGAATTGAATGTTTTTACATCAGACGGAGTTTACAAAACAAAAGTAACACTTTTAGATACAAATATGTCTCTTAGAGAAGTATTGTACGAAGTAAGTATTCCGAAGAGCTGGGATTTTATACAGTTACGGGCAAGTTCAAGAAAAGTTGTAAGTTTACCTGTAAGCATTAAGTTTAATGATGGTTATACGATAAGTGCTACTACGTATGATCTTTCGCTCGGCGGGATTTCTTTTTTCACTAAAGAGCCTATTTCAAGTATATATAAGAAAGTTTCGGGGATTTTAACTCTTGAGCTTCCGAGAGAAACTTTGATAAATTTTCCCGGCGGAAAGATGACGGTTGAAACTAAATTTGTACGTGAAAAAACTGATGTGGAAGAACATTTCGGAGAAACTTTCGTTATATTTAAGTTTATTGGTGTAGTGCCGGATGATGAAATTGTCTTGAAAAACTTTTTAATAAAACTTGATTAATAATATTTGACTTTGTTAAATTTTGGACTAATAATATTTTATATATAAGAAGGTATTGGGATGAAGTTAATAAACAGACTCAAAATTTTTGAACAGAAGTATGTTTTTTTAAGATGGGCGACCGGAGCTGAGTACGGTAAAATTGTGTATGTAGGCGAGGATTATATTGAATTTAATATTGTGGATGTAGATACAATGGAGTACAGAGAAACCACGGTAATAAATTCAGCTTTGATACTTGAAGTTATATTCGGCGGTCCGGATATTGCAAGGATTGTTGCGGAAATTTCTTCCATGTTACCCGATATGTAATTTTATAATATAATAAACTAATGGTTACAAAAGCAATAACAGCAGCTACGTTTGGTATAGATTCCCGTAAAATAGAAGTGGAAGTTGATACTACAAGTTCTCTTCCCGGAATGAGTATTGTAGGTCTCCCTGATAATGCTGTTAACGAGGCACGGGAAAGAGTACGTTCCGCAATAAAAAACTCAGGTTATACTTTTCCTTCCGGTAAAGTTATTGTTAATCTGGCTCCGGCTGATATCCGTAAAGAAGGCACCAATTTTGATCTTCCGATTGCAGTATGCATATTAAAAGAGGAAGGGATAGATATCCCGGATGATGATAAAACCGCTTTTCTCGGGGAATTGTCATTGGATGGTTCTTTAAGGAAAATAAACGGAGTAATTTCTCTTGTGAGTGGACTTAAAGACAGCGGGATATCTACGGTTTTTGTTCCGGAGGAAAATTCAAAAGAAGCTGCGCTTGTAGACGGGGTAAAGGTTTTTGGTGCAAAGCATTTGTGTGAAATAGTTTCGCATTATCTTGATAATCCGATTAAAGAAACTGCAGCGGATATAAAGAAATATTTTTTAAAACATACAGAAGAGGACTTTGTTTTTGATTTTAAAGATGTAAAAGGACAAAATAAAGCAAAAAGAGCCTTAGAAATAGCTGCGGCAGGGGGACATAATCTTCTTATGACCGGTTCTCCCGGGTCAGGAAAAACGCTTATGGCAAAATGTTTGCCGTCAATTCTTCCTCCGTTGGAATTTAGGGAATCTTTGGAACTTACTAAAATATACAGTATTTGCGGACTTTTAAATCCGGAAGAACCTCTGGTAGTAAAGCGTCCATACAGGGCTATCCATCACACAGCTTCACCAAATGGTATTATAGGAGGCGGTACTAATCCCAAGCCGGGCGAGATAACGCTTGCTCACAGGGGAGTTTTATTTCTAGATGAAATGGCGGAATTCCCGAGACAGGTTTTGGAGGTTTTGCGACAGCCTCTAGAAGACGGAGAGATTGTTATATCACGAGCTAAGACATCAATAAAATATCCTGCTAAATTTATGCTTATAGGTGCTATGAACCCTTGTCCCTGTGGTTTTTTAGGCGATAAAGAAAAAGAATGTAAGTGTACGGATTTCCAAATTCAAAGGTACCGTTCAAGGCTTTCAGGCCCGCTTTTAGACAGGATTGATTTGATAGTGAATGTGCCGCGATTGACAACGGAGGAGCTTATTAATACCAAAGCAGAGGCGGAACCGTCTGCAAAAATCAGAGAACGTGTTATGGCGGCAAGAAAAATTCAGGCTGAGAGATATAAGCATGAAGGCATTTTAACAAATTCAGAATTGACATCGAAACAAATTAAGATTTTTTGCGAGCTTGATAAAACAAGTTCTGATTTTATGAAAGAAGCTGCCCAAAAATATATGCTGTCCGGAAGGAAGTTTAATCGTATATTAAAAATAGCAAGAACGATTGCCGATTTGGAACAAAAAGAAAATATCGAACTTAAGCATCTTACAAATGCTCTTCAATATAAAGTTGATATGAACTAAAAATTTTGATATAATCAAGTAGTAGAAATGAGAGAGGGTTGTATACATGTTTAATAAAAAAGGTTTTACTCTTGCAGAAGTTCTGATTACGATATGTATTATAGGGGTTATGGCAGCAATTACTTTACCGGCATTAAAATATAATGTTGATAAAAATACCTGGGCGACAAGCCTAAAGACATCTGTTTCTGTGTTGACAAACGGCTTTGCTCAAATGATGGCTTCAGAAGATGTGGATGATTTGCGCGATACAACACTATGGTATGAATATGTGAAGGGTGATACGGGCTCTAATGCATCACAAGAGGTAAAAGATGCAATTAAAGAGGAACTTAATAAATATTTTAAAGTGGATAAGATGTCAGACGGGGTTCCGACTCCTGTATATAATCTTCAAAACGGGGTAAGTACCGGTATGGATAATTCATTAAGGTTTTATCTGCCGAATTCAACAACTATGAATATAGTGTTTTATAAACCTGTATTCTCTGCTTCATGTAAAAAAACTTTTTGTAATCCTGTAGCAAATGTTTTTATTGATGTAAATGGTGATAAGAGACCTAATACATATGGAAAAGACATTTTTAGATTTTTTCTAAGCGAACGAGGACGGTTATATGGTTATGGCAGTGAAACTGTTAATGAATACAGTTCCGGTTTTAAAAAATGGCAGGATGCTTGTGCAGGTAAAGACCCACAAGGAGACGGATACGCTTGTACCGGAAGGGTCATCGACGAAGGTTATGAAATAAACTATAAGTAATTTATATGATATTGTAAACTTTAATTAAAATTAGTCAAATAAGTGTTCACAAACTTGATTTAAATGTGTATGATATATATATGATAAACTTAGAGGATTTATATTCGGAAGTTCCGCCGACAAAGCTGCGTAATATCGATGAAAAGTTTCGTCCGGCTCAGACTTCACCGTTTTGGCTGTGGGTTGCAGATAGGTTTTTTTACGGAATGCTGGAGAACAGGTTTTATGCATTTCGTTATAAAGGTGCAGAAAATTTTTATAAAAAAGATCCGAGTACTCCGATAATACTTTTTGCGCCGCACAGTAACTGGTGGGACGGAATTGTCGGTTATAATATTTGTAACAGAATTTTTAAAAAAGAAATACGGCTTATGGTTGAGGAACTTAATCGGTTTCCGCTGTTAAGAAGAGGCGGGGCGTTTAATGTTAATAAAAAATCCGCTCAAGCTTCAATGCAGGCATTGAAATATTCCGTAGAAATTCTTGGTGATCCGAATAATATTCTATATCTTTTCCCGCAAGGTATAATTAAACCTCCAAATCACAGACCTATAGAGTTTCAAACAGGGCTTACGTATATAGCGGAAAAAGCGGCAAAAAAATACGGTAAAGTAGCATTAATGCCGATAGCGGTAAATTATATGTTTTTACGTGATAATCGTCCGGAAGTTTTGGTTGAAATGGGTGAGTTAATCGAGCTTGATAACGATAAACCGAACAGAAAAGAATATTCCGAGTATCTTGCAAAGACGCTTGAAGCGCTTTGTGATAAACAATTTAAAGATATAAGTAATGCGAATTTCAAGGGGTATGACACTCTTTTCCAAAGAAAATTGAAGTGGTATCGCAGAATTGAGCAGCGTTTGAAAAAAATTGAAGTAAAGGGTTCAGGAGTTTGATACATTGCCAGGGAGTAATATATTCCTGTTAATTTATATGTTATAGTCTATTCCGTGTTTTTTAAACAAGTTGTTAAAAAAATCTTTATGTTTTATAAGATTTTTATTTGTTAATATCATATCTATACCGCTTTGGAACGGATGAAATTTGTAATTTCCGGCAGGATTTTTAGCACGCTCAATGTATTCTTTTATAAGTTTATTAACAGAGAGGCATAGTTCTCTTTGTTCTTCTGCGGTTTGGCAGATATTGATTTTATGTTGTAAGTTTTTCCCTTTTTGTGACAGATCGCTGAAATTTTTATTTTTATCTTGAATTATTGTCAGTAAAGCGGCATCTCGTTCATGAAAACTTGTTATATTAGGTTCAAATTTGTATTTTGAATGGAAATAAATTGCCGTAGATTTTGAATAAATTTTAAAAAGAGTTTTTTTATTTTCCAGCATCTCTATAATACTGGCAAGTCTGACAATTTCTCCCAGTCTGAAATTTCTTTTTCCGTTATTTGTATATTCCGGATTAACTTGTATATACAATCCGGTTATGCTGTCTGTATTGCTGCCCAAGGCTAATTCTTCATTTGCTAAAATTTTTTTTTGTTTATTCAACAGCTCAATAAATAATCTTTTAAAACCATCGTTATAATCCATTCGGCTTGCTACGCTTATATCGCCTAAAACAGGATGGTTGATATTAAAAGAACACAATTTACGATTGTCTATAGGGCTGATTGTTATCTTAGGCTTAATATTCATACTATATACCTAAAACCTATAAAAATTATTTTTGCGTTTTTAATTTTTCAAGGATTTTATTAATCGGCTCTTCCCAGGAAATGTGGTCTGTTTGCTTGAATATTTCAATACTTTTATACCAAGGAGTTGTTTCGGTGTCCGTAAACCAACGCCAGTCTGAAGCATACGGAAGAAGTAAATATGTTTTTACCCCCAAAGCTCCAGCCAAATGAGCAACAGACGTGTCAACCGACACTAACACATCCATTGCTTTAAGAGAGGCTGCAGTATCTGAAAAATTTTTAAAATCTTTTCCGAGATTAATCATTTGAGGATATTTTGTGCATCCGTCAAGAGTATCGTTAACTTGAAAAGAGTATATCTGAATATTTGCAAGATTTAGCAGAGGTTCAAAACATTTTATGTGAATAGTTCTGTTAATCATTGTTCTTATTCCAGCACTGCCGGCTTCCCAACAAAGGCCGACTTTTAATTTTTTATTTTTTATATCGGCGGTGCTGCTTTTTAAATAACCTTCACTAAAAGGGATATGATTAAAGTCAATATTTAGAATGTAAGCTAAATCGGTAACTCGTAAGGATTGCGTATCGGGGTTAATTTCATCATAATCAATAAACTCAACAGACGGATAGCTACGGCTGAAAATTTCTTTTAAGGTCTTTGGCGCCGCAACTTGTATTTTTTTTGCCGGAATAAACGGTAAATATCTGATAAATTGAATATGATCTCCAAAACCTTGGTCGCAGATAACAACAACTTCGTCTGCAATTTTATCTTCGAGTTTCCAGGGGTTATTTGTTTTTTCCGCAAGCTTAGATTTATCACGTCTGAAAAATAAATCATACCCTTCTTTAAATTTTTTTTGTGTCAAATAGCACATGCCGAGAGATGTTAAGGTATCTATGTCTGCCGGGTATTTATCAAGCATTTTTTTGTAATATTTTTCTGCGTCTTGAAATTCTCCCAATTTTACACAGCTTACGGCAATATTGTAATCGGCATCAGGATTTCCTAAATCGGATGCAATTTTATAGCATTCCCTTGCCTTGTTGTCATCGCTGAATATAAGTTCTTTTAAAAATCCGAGTTGAAACCATAAAACTGACATATCAGGATTTTTTTTGATGGCATTCACGCAAAGTTCGTGTGCTTCAATAAGTTTTCCGGATTGTGTTAAGGCTTTTATTTTGTTGGATATGGCTCTATAATCATCGGGATAAAGTTCATACATTTTATTTGCGAATTCAACCGCTTTTTTATAATACTTTATCTCAAACAAGCTCATAATAAGCTTGTTATAAATATCAGCGTTTTCACCAAAGAGCAGGGATTTTTCTAAATATTCCGCAGCTTTTTCATAGTCCTTACGTTCAAATTCCGCAAAACCCAGAGCTGATAATGTGCCGAGAGTCTCTTTTATATTGCAGGCTTTTAGTAAAATCTCAGAAGCTTTTTCAAAATTTCCGATATTAACGTAAAAAAGTCCGAAAATAGATAATAAATCAGGGTTTTCAGGATTATCTTTCAATAATCTTTCATAAATATTTTGCGCTTCGTCTGTTTTTCCTGACTTTGTTAATGCTATAGCTTTTTTTACAAGATCTAAATCAATCATAGTCCTAAATTATTCAGAAATCCGACAATGAATCCTTGCAATATTTGAAGAAGAATAATTGCTACAATCGGCGAAATATCAAGCATACCAATAGGAGGTATTATGTTTCTGAAAATATTTAAAAACGGATCCGTCACGGCGCGAATTCCTTCAAAAGGCTGACTCATCCAATCGATAGTGGGAATCCAACTTAAAAATATTCTGATAATAATAAGCAGGTAATAGAAATAAAACAATGTATTTACTGCTCTTGATAACATTTTTTCTCCTTTAATTTCTCTTTAAGGCTTGAATATTCTACTAATCCGCCATTTTACTATCCTTGTGAAGCTTTTCTTGTATTTGCACATTCACAGGTATTATTTTCTGCCGGAATCTTTTCTATCATAGTAAATAAAAGTTTTTTCAAATTATCCAGATTATTATTAAATACATGCATAACTTCCTGGTGAGATACAGGAGGAACATCTCCGACAAGTCCTGCATCATAATCGGTAATTAAAGAAATATTTAAAGGGCACATATCCATTTCTTTAACAAGATAAGCTTCCGGAAAAGCTGTCATATTAATAACTTCCCAGCCTTGTGAAGTGAAGAATTTAGACTCAGCTTTCGTTGAAAATCTGGGGCCGTTTATAACAACAACAGTTCCTGTTTCGTGGACTTTTATGCCTAATTCTTTAGCCGTATCAATTGCAAGTTTTCTAAGCTCAGGGCAATACGGTTCTGCAGCGGACGGGTGTGTAACAATCGGGCCTTCAAAAAATGTTGATTTTCTGCCGTCTGTCCAATCTACGAATTGGTCGCATATAACAAAGTTACCGGGTTCTACATGCTTTTGCAAACTGCCGGCCGCACAGGGCGAAATTACTCGCTTACAGCCAATTTCTTTCATTGCCCAAACATTGGCTCTGTAATTAATCAAATGCGGAAGTATTGTGTGACTTCTGCCGTGACGAGGCATAAAGGCAACATTATGGTTTCCTATCTTACCGACAAATAAACTGTCGGAAGGCATTCCGTACGGGGTTTCCACTTTAACCTCTTTAATATCATCCAAAAATTTGTAAAATCCCGAGCCTCCAAAAACGCCTATGTCTGCAAGTTTTTCCATTTGATTAATTCCTTTCTTATATCTATTGATTTTATCATGAACAAAATTAAAAAGAACGATTTACTGTTATAATTTCAGGTAGGCTTCTCTTAAAAGATAATCTTCCAAAGCTTTCATATCAGAGATTGTTGAAGTTGTGTCGTTTATTATTATACAAAAGGCATATTTATTTCCGCTTTTTGATGTCAAATAACCTGCAATTGAACTTAAATCCCCAAGAGTTCCGGTTTTGGCTTTCAGATTTTCTTTTAAAGGAAGCATTCTGTGTGTAAGTGTACCTTCCCCTGGGGTTGGAAGTTTTTCAAGTGTTTTATTGTCTTTTGTTTTTACCAGAAATTCCGAAATGAAATCTGCGCTTATGAGATTATTCTTTGACACACCGCTTGCATCCGTTATTCTTATTTTGGAATTATCAAGCCCGATTTTTTTACAGTATGCGTTAAAAACTTTTATCCCGTTCAGGTCACTTCCTCTGTCCTCATAAGCTTTTCCTCCCGCCAGTTTTGCAACCGTTTCGGAAGCTAAATTATCGCTGTTTTTCAATATATCATTAATTGCATTATCAATGGGATGTGTAACTCGTCCCATTACAATATCGGTATCAACTTGTTTATTTACAATAAAGTTTTCTTTAAGATAAATTTTTTTGTCAGCAAGAGTATTTTTAAGTCTTATGTCAAAATATCTTTTAAGGTTGTTTGTCGGAATATAAAGTGTAACCGGTTTGTTTACGGTACCTTCAAGAATGAGCGTATTATTGGATATTGAATTATCTCTTGTAATTCTTACATTGTTTTCTTTTCCAGTAACAATGCGGTTAAAAAATACGAGCGGATATTTACTCGGATTAATAATAGCCGGAGTTTTACCGGCTTCTGTCGGCATAACGGTTATTTTTATAAGATTTTTATCCAGATTGTATGAATTAAATCTCGGCATAAGAATATTCATATCATCATCCCATTGCCAGCCTTCGCCCCAGTCTTTTTTTTCTAAAACAGAATCATCAATAAATATTTCTTTTGTATCTGAATCAATATTATTAACCAGCTTTTTCAAATCGGATGATGTAAAATACGGGTCTGCCCCCAGTTTTATTAAATAAGCATCCTCTCCTCTTTTATAAATTTCTGTAGTGAATTCATAATCTTCTCCGAGAACGTCAATAGCTGGAATTAAGGTTAAAACTTTTTGGACGGAAGCCGGATGCATTAGGATTTTTTCATTTAATTCATAGACGGGTTTTCCGCTATTCAAATCTTTGATTGAAACAGCAATTGAATTTTTATCTATATCAGAATCATTTATAACCCCGGAAAAATCGCGTTTCACGGCTTTTGCGAACACCGGAGTGCATAAGATGAGCATTAATAAACATATAAAAAGTTTTTTCATTTTGTAATTACCTCATATGAGTTTTTTATATCATTTAAAATATTACAATTTGCACGGAAATCATACATCTTTTCTAAATCAATTTCCGCATAAATTCCGCCCTCGATTTCTTCAATTTCGTCTAAGATTTGTCCGTTGTAATCATAAATTATCGAGTGGCCCAGATTTTCCTCTCCGCTTGCAAGAAGTCCTGTTTGAGTGAGCGCAATCATATATGTTTGATTTTCAATTGCTCTTGCTCTGGTAAGCGTATCCCAGTGAATTTTTCTTGACTTAGGCCATGCCGCCATATTAACTAAGATATCAGCACCGGCTTTCCTGTAAGCTCTGTATATTTCAGGGAATCTGATATCATAACATATTGAAATTCCCAATTTTATACCTTCAATTTCAGTCAAAACGGGAGAAGCTCCGGCTGTTATATATTGATTTTCTGTATCGCCATTGTATGAATAAAGATGGTTTTTATCATAAATACATACAATTTCACCCCTGCGGTTAATTACCGGGCAGCTGTTAAACAGTCTGCCGCCATCTTTTCTTACAAAACTGCCGCCTAGAATATTTACCCCGAACTCTTTAGCAACCTCTTTGAGCATTCTGACGCTCTTTGCGTCCTCAAGAGTTTCAGCGCATTTCGGAATTGACGGGCAATCCCATCCGACGGTCCAGAGTTCGGGCAGAAATACAAAATCCGCATCCTCATATTTTTCAAGATTTGCAATCAAAAGGTTTTTAACAGTTGCGATATTCAGTTCAATATCTCCTAAAGAGGATTCCATCTGGATTGCAAGAAGTTTTATTTTTTTCTTTTCCATATGCCGAATCTGTATACCTCATCAAATGCTGCCGGAGCTTTGCGCTCTAAATCCTCTAAACTTGCCTGAAGTCTTACCCTTGCTTCTTCTTCATCTCCGTCTTTTGCAATATAAATGGGATTACCATATAAATTAATCAAATTTGTAGCAAAAACAGGAGAGCGCATCTCATCCCATGAAGGGAATTTAGCAAACGTGAAATTTTTAGAATACCAATAAACAGGAACAATCGGAACACCTGCCATTTTTGCAATTTTAATAACACCGTCTTTGACGATTCTTGGAGGTCCTTTAGGCCCGTCAACCATCATTGCGCAATTTTCGCCTGATTTAAGAATAGATATCATCTGCATTGTAGCCTCAACAGCGCCTTTTTTGCCTTTAGAACCGCGAACGGTTTGAAAACCCCATCTTTCTACAACATCGGCGATAATCTCTCCGTCACGGGAACGGCTTATTAAAACGTGAAGTTTATCTCTGTGTCTTATTCCGTGAATACAAAACTGATGTGCATGCCACATTGCATAAATACAAGGCATAATATCATGGTTGTTTACCTCTATTATTCTTGTAAAAAGCTCTTGAAATTTGAGAATTCTGTAAACCAAATGAGAAGTTTTTACTATGTTACTTTTATCTGATAATCTTACCATAGTTTTAATTATACACTAAACTTATTAAATCTTATATAATCTGATTTTTCATTAATTATTTATTCTCCGATACTTTTAATTCCCCGACTGGACTCTCTTTTTCGGTAATGTTTTAATTTACAAAAAATACCATAATTTATGTGTTCGGCAGTAAAAGAAGGGATATAGCAAATCTTGTCGAACCAAAAATACAACTACGCAAAACGTAAATTCTCCCGAATTTTTATAGTCGGAAGAAATAAAACATAACGTCGAACGTAATATTCTATCCAGTTTAAAAGGAGGTTAAAATGACGATTAGAAAACTTACTGTGGCAGCTGCAATTGCCGTCGGTATAGCAACGTGTTCGTTCAATACGGTAATGGCAGCTTGCCCTTGCGACGAGCGTCCTGTGGTAACTCAGGGTGCGTGCCCTTGTGAGGATATTCCGGAGGTTACAGGACCGGCATGTCCTTGCGAGGCAGAACCTAAGTGTGATCCGGATCCGGTGCCGTCCTGCGCTTTATGTCCGGGTACAAAAGATTTATCAAGAGCTGATATGAAGCAGGTTTATTCATATCCGAATGCTGTTTACGGCTACAATAACTTTGTAGGTACAGAAAAAGATTCAATCTACAAGGCTGAAGGTTTTTCGGTAAACCGTGAAATCAATAAGCTTACAGCAGGTACTATGGGTACAACAATAGCTTCTGACGGTTCAATGACAGGTGCAGCTACAAATATTCCTTGTCTGAATGAGTTAACAAATAATACCGGCGCACCAATTGTTAGAGATGAAGCAAAAATGGACGGTATGGGCTGTCCGATACAAATGGGTACAGCAAATTCAATCCAGGCAATCAAAAAGACATTAGAGCCTTTTGATTTAACTCCGTTCAGTAATATGACCGGAGCTGCTGCCGGCTTGCAGATGTTCCCTGACGTGCCGGAAGGTTACTGGGCTTCTTGCGAAATTGATAAACTTGCAACTAATGATGTTGTAGTGGGTTATCCTGACAGATTATTTAAGCCGTCAAGAAACATTTCACGTGCAGAATTTGCAACTATGTTGGTTAAAGGTTTTGATAAAGATATGTATTCTTGCGCACCTGAAAAATTGTTCTCTGATGTTCCGACAAACCACTGGGCTAATTCAGCTATCACAGTTGCAGTTCATCAGGATTTACTCAAAGGTTATCCGAACGGCAAATTTATGCCTGACCATAATGTAACAAGAGTTGAAGCACTCTGCGCTTTAGCTAAGGGTATTAAATGCGCTGATATTGATAAATGCAAGGCTCAGGAAATCTTGTCCAAATACTCTGACGGAAACACCGTTCCTGAATGGGCACAAATTCCTATCGCTAAAGCATTAGATAAAGGTGCATTGAATAATTCGCCAAATCCGAATAAAATTGCTCCGTTTAAAGATGCTTCACGTGCGGAAATTGCAGCAATGTTACAGAATATCCGTGTTGCAGCAGGCATAGATAAAAACCCTGTAACAGCAAACAACGATTGTCCGATTTGTCCGGTTGACAAGAAAGCATTTATTGAAAACGAAGAAATTGTTCAAATTCCGACATTACAGTTAGAATTTAAGGATCAGGTAAGTGCTAAATCTTCACACGTCGGCCAGAAGTTTGCAGCTAAGACATTAGAAGATGTAACAATTAACGGTCAATTGTATCCTTGCGGCTCTAATGTATACGGTAAAGTTGTCGAAGTCGTAAGACCGTCAGGCTGCCAGAAGGGTGCTTTGAAGCTTGCATTTACAGAAATCGAAAACTGCGGATGCAGGGCAACATTACCCAGACAAATACTTAATGCAGAAATCAACAAATCTAATACTCCTAATATTGTATCAAGAATTGTAACAGCTCCTCTAACCTGGGGCGGCCAGATGTTAGGTATAGTAGGCCGTACAACAGGCGGTATGCTGTCTAACTTGGGTAACGCTTTAGAAGACGTAGCTTCAGGTACAGGTATTGCGCTTGGCGAAGCTTTCCAAGGTCAGTTTATGGCATCAGCAAGAAGTGTAGGAGATGTTGTTAAAGATACAATTAAAGCTCCTATAGATATAACGAGAACTGCCGTATCCGGTACAGTCGGTCTTGTTCAGGCAACCGGCGACGAAATCGGCTACCTTGTAGATGCTAAAGGCTACAAAATTTCTGCTATTAACCCGAAAGAACACGTAACTATCGCATTCGGCTGCAGCGGCGAATAGTAAGTATAA
>CALUPN010000010.1 GCA_944322625.1 Candidatus Gastranaerophilales bacterium
ATTGTACCCATATTATACCTTTGTCCTGTCGGTTACCCCTTTACCCCTTCATTAACCCCCTCTTCAAAAGAGCGTAAAAGAGGTTCATATTTTTTGAATTTTGCAATCAAATCGCCGGCATCTTTCATGATTTTTAACTGCTTAATAAATTCTTTTCTCGGAACAGCCGGAGCACCTACAACAATTGATTTAGCAGGGAAACTCTTAGTAACTCCGGCTTGAGCAGCAATAATAGTATCGTCTCCTATCTTGATATGATCAGCAAGACCTGCCTGACCTGCAATAACTACTCTGTCGCCGATTACGCAGCTTCCCGCAATACCGACTTGAGAAACAATCATACATCCTTTTCCGATACGGCAGTTATGACCAATCATAACTAAATCGTCAATCTTAGTATTATCACCGACTACGGTATTTTCAATAGTACCTCTGTCTATTGCTGTATTAGCACCAATCTCAACATTATTACCGATAACAACAGAACCGATTGACGGAATTTTAAATATAACTTGTTCAACATCATTTTCTCTGATTTCACCGTCTTTTCTTGCCTGCTCTATATTATTCGGGTTCTCTGTAACGAAGCTGAAACCGTCTGCTCCCAGAGAAACACCGTGATGAAGAATAACTTCATTACCGACTTCTACTCTGTCGCCGATGCAGACTGCCGGATGGAAAAAGCATTTATTGCCGATTACAGCCCCGTTTCCGATATAGCAATTTGCTAAAATCTTTGTATTATCACCAATTTGTGCATTTTCTCCAATCACAACATTCGGCCCTAAAGATACATTCTCACCGATTTTTGCAGACGGATGAACAGTTGCCGTCGGATGAATTCCCGAATTAACATGCGGTTCTTCATAAAACATTGTTATAAGCTTCATCATCGCTAAACGCGGACGTTCAACTTCTATAGTTGAAAAACCTTCTATATTTACCCCCAGAGGAACAAGTGCTGCTAAAGCTTTTGTATTCGACAAATTTGCAATCTCTTCTTCGCCTAATGCAAGAGCCAGAGTATTTTCATCAGCCAACAAAGGCGGTGCAATTTTAGTAATCGCAACATCTTTAGCTTTTGAAAGCATTCCGCCCGTAATTTGTGCAATCTGTTCCAATGTGAAAGTTTTCATAAATACACTCCTTATATCTATCCTAAACACTTATTTATTATATTTGTAGTAGATTTTCCTTGAACAAAATCAATAAACTCTACCTTGATATTATTTCTTAGAACCACATCCCTTTCGGGCAGTGTTTCCAAGGTATAATCCGCACCTTTTGTATATATATCCGGTTTTATTGCTTCCAACAATTGTGCCGGAGATCTTTCTTCAAATAATACCACATAATCAACGTATAATAAAGCATTTAATATCTCAGCTCGGTCCTGCTCACAATTTATAGGTCTTTCGGGACCTTTTATAAGCTTTACGGAACTGTCTGAATTGAGCATAACTATAGAATAATCAGCTAAAGATTTTGTTTTTTTCAGATAACGAACATGCCCGACATGCAGAATATCAAAGCACCCGTTTGTTGCGGCAAAAGTCTTACCCTCAGACTGCCCGCTTCTCACAATATCTATTATTTCATCTTTTGTAACCGTTTTGCCCAATTCCGGTTTTTCTCCTTATTTTCCTCTGTAATTCTCCAGTGCAATTTGGACAGAATCCTTTGCCCGTTCAAAGACATCAGCATCAGTTCTTATATAAACTTTCTTTTCCAACGGCATTTCTTTGGGTAAAATCCCAACCTGCTCTGCAAAATGCTTAGCTTTTTTTATTTTCCTGTCTGTAGGTTTTATCGTAATATTATTTGCAATTTTTTTTACATTCATCAGAACAACCCCATTTCTATAACTCTTTTACAAATTCTTACAGTATTTAATGCTGCACCTATACGCAAATTATCAGCAACGCACCATAAAGAAATCCCGTTATCAAACGCGAGATTTTTTCTGATTCTTCCTGCAAAAACAGGATTAACCCCCGATGCATCGCGTGTTGTAGGATACTCATAATTTTCAGGATTATCTATAACCTTAACCCCGTAGGAATTTTTTAAAATTTCTCTGACTTCATCCGGGGTAATATTTTTTTCGAATTCTATATCAACAGCTTCACTGTGTCCGTTAAATACCGGCACTCTTGCAGCTGTACAAGAAATTTTCGTACTTTCGTCAAGATGAAGAATTTTTCTGGTCTCGTTAACAACTTTCATCTCTTCTTTTGTATAACCATTATCACAAAATACATCAATTTGCGGTATTACATTAAAAGAAATCGGCTTTTTAAAGCATTTGTTTTCAAAAGATTTGCCTTCTAAATTTGCAATTGTATCTTCTCTAAGCTCATTTATAGCTGCCAGCCCGGCGCCTGATACCGCTTGATAAGTCGATACAATCAGCCTTTTTATACCAAATTTCTTCAATGGCTCTAAAACTAACATAAGTTGAGAGGTTGAGCAATTCGGATTTGCAATAATACCCTTATGTCTCCTTAAATCCTCGTCATTAACTCCCGCAATAACCAGCGGTACATCTTTTTCCATACGGAAAGCCGATGAATTATCAATAATTACTCCGCCTCTTTTTACAATCTCCGGCGCGAACTTCTGACTGGTAGAACCGCCTGCTGAAGCCATAACAATATTAATTCCGTCAAAAACCTCAGGCTTAGCTTCTTCTACAGTATATTCTTTTCCTTTAAAAGTTATTTTTGAACCGGCACTTCTTGCGCTCGAAAGAAATTTTATATCTTCAAACTCAATACCCAGTTCTTCCGTAATCTTAGTAATTTCTCTTCCTACAACACCTGTTGCACCTAAAATCGCTATTCTTGGCTTCTTCATCAATTCACCTCTAAAGTATATTTTCTAATCCGTAAATGAAATCTTTATTTTCATAAACATGTCTTACTGCTCTCAAAACTCCATCCATATAACATTCTCTGTTCATGGAGTCGTGTCTTATAGTCAAAATTTGTCCGCTTGCCCCGAATATAACTTCTTGAGACGCAATGTAACCGGGCATTCTAACAGAATGAATATGAATATTGTTATACGAAGCTGCCCCTCTGGCCCCTTCAATAGTCTCTGCTTCCGGACAGTTACCTGAGGTAAAGTCAGGGTTTTCTTTTGACATCATTAAAGCTGTCTTAACCGCAGTTCCGGAAGGAGCATCTTTTTTCTGATTATGATGAAGTTCAATTATTTCGGCATTATTAAAATATTTAGATGCCATCTGTGCAAATTTCATCATTAAAACCGCACCGGTAGAAAAATTAGGCGCAATCAGACATCCGGTCTTAGCTGCTTCAGATAGATTCTTTAATTCATCTATCTGTTCATCAGTTAAGCCTGTAGTTCCTATAACAATATTAATATTATTATTCAAACAATAAAGCGCATTTTCATAAATCGACTTAGGCTGGGTAAAATCTATCAAAACATCAATTTCCACAGAATCTTTTGCGTCTTTGATTGTAGCAAACTCGCCATCTTTAATATCGATTCTTGCAGCAAGTGTCATATCTTCAGCACCGTTAACTGCATTAACAACTTCCTGCCCCATTTTTCCGTTTGCACCGCAAACCGCTATCTTAATCATTATTCCCTCCTCCCGAGAGCCATGAGAATTATACTATAAATACAAAAAAGAATAAATGTAAAGATTTGTAACAATTTTATATAAAAAGTGTTACTAAATTATATATTGTGGAATATATAAAGTATAATCTCTTTTCTTTATTTTCTCCTCCACTCCTTTATCTAACGAGAGTTAATGCCGCAAAAGATTGCGGCTTTTTGTTTTGCCCGATAAAAGAGTTCATTTCTATACTTACAGTCTTAGGAAATCATATTACAGTTTCTATATTAACATAATATACTGTGGTGCTACGCACGTAGGAAACCGGTCGGCAGACATTCAGTCTAAAGGCTACAAGTCTTTTTTTGTCCCACCTGCCTGCCTCAAAGCGCCCTAATGTAACATAATACATATTGTGTTACATTAGACATACTTTTATATGTCTGAAACCATTATAACATATTTATTTCAAATGTGTACTTTTCTTTCTCTTTTATTGCGAATAAAAAGAGAAAGAAAAGTACCAAAAGAAAGAGAAAATACGCAGCTGTTTCCTATGCCCTGACGGGCATTGGGGTAAAATTGTATTAAGCTTCTACGGCCAGGCCGGTGAACCGGCTCTCTTACGCTCACTATCGCTGCTTACGCAGCACGTTCGCGGCGCTACCTGCGTTATATCTTCACCCTCCCCTTGTGGGAGGGTCGAAATCTTTGATTTCGGGGAGGGGTAAGATTATTATTCGTAATCTTATACTAAAAACCCGCACTATTCCTTACATTTACCCCTAATGTAACACAATATGTATTGAGTTACATTAGAACACTTTGAGGCAGACCGGTAGGTCAAAAACATTCCGGTAGTCTTTAGACCAAATGTCTGCCGACCGGTCTCCTACGTGCGTAGCACCACAATATGTATTGAGTTACATTAGGGCACTTTGAGGCAGACCGGTGGGTCAAAATAAACTTGCAGTCTTTAGACTGAATGTCTGCCAACCATATATTTACGTGCGTAGCACAGAAAGGAATAGCGAACGTGAGAGCAAAAAAATTAAACGGATTTTCACTGATGGAAATGATGATTGTACTGTTGATTGTTGCAATAGTTGCAGCGGCAAGTGCACCTTTGGTAAGCAAAAAAATGTCAAGAAGCGCAGGAACTAACGACAGTCCGTGGGTTTTTACGGGAATGAGCGGCAGTATTGCCTATAACATGAAAGGACATGACAATGATACTGTTATTATTGGTGCTTCCAAACTTCCTGCAAGCTTGAACGGTCATACAAGATTATTTATAGACTCCGATGATAACGGTTCCCACATAACTTTTGGAAACGGAGAGCTAAAGCCTTTACAGCTTACTGGTGACCCAGAGGGACGCGTTGGTTTTTCAGATGTACAAATACCGACTAATTCCGTAGCATTCGGCACAGACCAATCACATAACAATAATAGTATGCAATATGTACCAAGAGAAATGGTATCTATTGGTATCGGTACATATACACATTCTTGTGGTACAGCATTAGGCTATAAAGCAAATGCTCAGGGACCGAATAGTGTTGCAATCGGTCATGGGTCTACAGCCGGACAACTTCCGGGACAGGCTGATGTTCAGGGTGGTGTAGCTGTTGGGTATGGTGCTACCGGGGATGGTTCAGGCGCTGTAGCAGTTGGGTATTGTACTAATGCAAATGTTTGGCGCAGTACTGCACTGGGATTTGAGACAGAAGCTTCCTCGTCCAGCAGTATTGCTATAGGTGATAGAGCCAGGGCAACAAAAGTCTGTGCAATCGCAATCGGCAGCGAAGCTATTGCGGATGACTCATATTCTGTAGCTATAGGAAAAGATGCTGTTACAACCGCTCAACATCAAATAGTTCTCGGGACAGCAAATGATACGGTTTATATTCCGGGGAATTTAGTTGTAGAAGGAAACTCTGCTATAGGTATTAAAGGTAATAGCAAAGTTTATTTAAATGTTTCTGGATCTTCAGGAGGAGGAGGACTTTGTACTCTTCGTGATAAAATGCGTCCGAACAGTCCTAATCTGATAGGTTCTAATGATAAAAAAACTAATAGCGGATTTGGTGCTACATATTCGGAGGCTACAAGTTGGTTTTCTGACCGCCGTCTAAAAAATGTCGGAGAGAAATATACTGCAGGACTTACAGAACTTAAGAAACTGGATTTCTTCCACTATACATTCAAAAAGGATGAAGAAAAGACTCCGCATGTCGGTGTAATTGCGCAGGATTTACAAAAAGTATTTCCTGATGCGGTAACAAAAGGCGAGGACGGGTATTTAAGAATTCGTTTTGAAGATATGTTTTATGCCGTGATTAATGCGGTTAAGGAATTGGATAATAAGATTTCTGAAATTGTACAGAATATTGCTGACATTAATTCAACAATAGAAAAACAAAATAAGACAATTGAAGAACAGCAAAATACAATTAATGAACTGCTAAAGCGTGTTGAGAAGTTGGAAAAAGCCGGGTAAATAAGCAAAAGCACCCACCCCGGCCCTCCCTCAAAAGGGAGGGAGAAGGCGCCAAGCATACAGTATTCCTTCCCTTATGAGGGAAGGTAAGGATGGGTGCTAACCCGCAAGGGGAAATTAACAAAAATAGGAGACAGAAGTTGAGCATACAAATTTTTAAGAACAACTGTAAAATCTATTTCTGATAAAATTATAAACCCTATCAGCACCCACCCCGGCCCTCCCTCAAAAGGGAGGGAGAAGGCGCCAAGTGTACAGTGTTCCTTCCCTTGAGGGAAGGCTGGGATGGGTGCCAGCCCGAAAGGGAAAATAATACACTCAACTAAAAGAAAAGTTTAAAATAAATTTTTGGCCTCTCACGGGCTATTTACGGGCGGAGCGAAGCTCCGCCCTTTTCCTCAAAAATTACCATATCAGGCTATTTCATGTTTATTCTCGATATTTAAGAGTGTTTGTGCTATCATTAACTTAATTGGAGAGGATTATTATGATAAATTGCTTGTTAAAATTAATGGGTGATCCCAACGAAAAAAAAGTTAAAAAGATACAAGGTATCATTGACCATATAAACGCACTTGAGCCTGAATTTGAAAAACTTTCCGACGAGGAACTAAAAGCTAAAACAGATGAATTTAAAGCAATACTGGCAAAGCGTCCGACATCAGAAAATGAAAAGGCTGACAGAATCTTAGAAAAAGAAGCTCTTGATAAGATTTTGCCGGAAGCATTCGCAACAGTACGTGAAGCCGGTAAAAGAGTTCTTAATATGCGTCATTTTGACGTTCAATTAATAGGCGGTTATTTCTTACATAACGGTCATATCGCAGAGATGAGAACCGGTGAAGGTAAAACCCTTGTTGCAACTTTAGCAGCTTATTTAAATGCACTTACGGGAAAAGGGGTTCACGTAGTTACGGTTAATGATTATCTGGCAAAACGTGACAGCGAATGGATGGGACAAATTTACAAGTTTTTAGGCTTAACTGTCGGTGTAATTCTCTCTAATCAACATGATGCCGAAGAATTTGAACGTAAGCGTGCCGCATACAGATGCGATATTACCTACGGTACAAACAATGAGTTTGGTTTTGATTATCTGAGAGATAATATGGCAACTTCAAAAGATATGCTTGTTCAAAGACCATACAATTACGCGATAATTGATGAGGTTGACAGCATTTTGATTGATGAAGCAAGAACTCCGCTTATCATTAGCGGCCGAGTTGAAAAATCTGCAGATACTTATACGCTTATGGCAAAAGTTGCGCCTCAGTTAGAAAAAAACAAGGATTACGAAGTCGATGAAAAGAATAAAAACGTTATTCTGACAGAAGACGGTATCGACAGAGCACAAGAAATTATCGGCTGTAAAGACTTATTTGATATAAATAATCAGTATGCTCATGATTTATTAAATGCCCTTAAAGCTAAAGAACTCTTTATCAAAGATACCGATTACGTTATAAAAGACGGAGAAGTAATGATTGTTGATGAATTTACGGGCCGTTTAATGCCCGGAAGGCGTTGGTCCGACGGACTTCATCAGGCAATCGAGGCAAAAGAAGGTGTGGAAATTCAAGATGAAACACAAACTCTTGCAAGCATAACTTTCCAAAACCTTTTCAGACTATATCCGAAACTTTCCGGAATGACAGGTACGGCAATGACTGAAGAAGCGGAATTCGGAAAAATCTACAATCTTGAAGTTACGGTTATTCCGACAAACAAACCTGATATAAGAATTAACTATCCGGATGTAATTTATAAAACAGAAAAAGCTAAATATAATGCAGTTGTAGATGACATCATAGAACAGCACAAAATAGGACGTCCTGTTCTTGTAGGAACCGTAAGTATCGAAAAATCCGAATATATTTCGGCTCTTTTAAATAAAAAAGGTATTAAACATAATGTATTGAATGCTAAGCAACACGAAAAAGAAGCTTATATAATCGCTCAAGCGGGACGTGTCGGAGCCGTTACAATTGCAACAAACATGGCCGGCCGCGGTACCGATATTCTGTTAGGCGGTAATGCCGAGTTCTTAGCAAAAGAAGATTTGGAAAAAAGAGGAGTCACTCCCGAATATAAAAATTATGAAGAGCTTAAAAATGAAGCATTAAAAAAAGCTCGTGAGATTACGGAAAAAGAGCATGCAAAAGTTGTTGATTTAGGCGGCCTTCACGTAATCGGAACAGAAAGACATGAGTCCAGAAGAATTGATAACCAGCTTAGAGGCCGTGCGGCAAGGCAGGGAGATCCGGGTTCTACGAGATTTTTCTTATCACTTGAAGACAATTTGATGAGAATTTTTGGCGGAGACAAGATTACAAATCTTATGAATATGCTAAATGTTGAAGAAAATATGGCGATTGAATCTTCGCTTATCTCAAGACAAATTCAGTCTGCACAAAAGAAAGTCGAAACTTACCATTTTGATATACGTAAAAATGTTCTTCAATATGATGATGTTATGAATATTCAGAGGGAAAAATTCTACGCTCAAAGAAGAAAAGTTCTTGAAGGCAAAGATTTAAGAGATGATGTTGAATATATGATAGAAAAAGAAATCGACAGACTCTTAAAAAGTTATATTACTCCGGAGATGAACCCGGAAGAGTATATTCCCGAAGACTTGGAAACTCTTATAAAAGAGCTGCATTCTATTATTCCGCAGCTTGCATATATAAATGTAGATGATATTAAATCATATAGATTCCCGAGAATTTATGACTCTTTAAAAGAGGCGGCTCTTAAAGCATATAAAGAACATGAAGAAGAAATCATTAATTTCTATAACACAATATCGGAACAGTACGACCCCTCTTTTGAAAAACAGGAACTATACTCTTCAGATAATATTATGCGTTCGCTGGAAAGAGACATTCTGCTTAGAGTTGTCGATAATCAGTGGATTGACCATCTTCATAATATTGATATGCTTAGAGACGGAATAGGACTTCGAGCTTACGGGCAGAAAGATCCTTTGATTGAGTATAAAAAAGAAGCTTATGATCTGTTTAACAAAATGATGTATGAGATTCAGAGTAACACGGTTCGGTACTTATTCCGTGCTAAATTCGGCATACAGTTTGTTTCAGATGACGGTATTGAAGTTGTCGAAAATTAAGTAATATAATGTATGTTAAGATTTCACTAAAAATGTTATATTTATTTGTGTAGAATAAAAATTATAGGAGAGTTTCTATATGAAAAAATACGGATTTACCTTAGCAGAAGTCTTAATTACACTGGGAATCATCGGGGTAGTAGCGGCATTAACAGCTCCGGCATTGAACAGTTCTTTCCAGAAAAATAAAGTCGGACCGACATTGAAAAAGATTTCTTCTACTTTTAGTGTCGCAAACGAACATGTATTAGCAGACAACGAATCAAATACTTTAACATCAGCTTTCGGCACAACGGAAGAATATCTGGATGCACTGTCTAAATATGTAATAGGAGCTCCGAGATACAAAGATGCCAGCAAAAAAACTATAATGACAGTTGCAGAGCTACCGCTTGTACCAACAAACTTTACCGGAGGCACAAAAAATTCTATTTACGGTATGGAAAACTTAAAAATTTATGACTTGCCCGACGGAATATCCGTAGCAATATCTTTAACACCTCGTAACCAGATTACAAATGCAACGAGAGAAGCTGCAGTCGGTTCTTTTAAAGGTAACATCGGTGCTTTATATGTTGATATAAACGGGTATGACAAAAAACCTAACAGAGTGGGTAAAGATATTTTTCATTTTAATATAGACGATAACGGTACTGTTTTAGCTGACGGCGGAAGAACCAAGTGTAACGCATACACAGACTCTACCTGTTATCAAAAAACTCCGACCTGGGATAGCAGTAGCTGGAATCAGTGTAATGAAGAAAAAGTCGACTGCGGACACAGCTGTACCGGTTCTATTGCTGACAATAACTGGAAAGTTATCTATAAATATTAATAATTTCCATATAGTTTACAAAAATCCGGCGCTTATAAACGCCGGATTTTTATTATTAATAACCTTTATCTATATTTTATTTATTGATATAACGGAGCAAGTTTCTTTTCTTGCTGCGGAATAACCCCTTCTTCTATTGACTGATAAACTCTATAATCAATTACCGGGAAGCAGTTATCAATACTTTCAATTTCTGACAATTTTGCTTCATCAATATTACCGGATTCAATCATATCTGCAATCAAGCTAAATCTGTCTACATGCTCGTTAAATCTGTCCGTAGCATAGTCTTTTGCCTGCCAAGTAGTAATCAAAAACGGCCAGTCAGAACTTTGCAGCAATAAATTTTCTCTTGCCAGCTGATTTAAAGCTCTGTGTAAAAGTTTATCTTCAGGTATATTCTGGTACCTGTCAACAATTTCATTTATACGTTTTTCGCAAGAATGAATAATCGGCCACATCCATTCTGTCAGGTGGTTCATCCATACATAGAAGTGTCCGCCTTGTCCCCAAGAACTTTCCGGAATTTGAATAGCTTCTTTCGGCGGATATTTTCTGATATACTCACCTGCCGTAAGTCTTTCCACTTCCGGTAAATAATCATGGAATTTTTTAATAACCTGCTTAATAAATTCGACGCCTTCAAACCACCAGTGTCCGAAAAGTTCGGTATCAAAAGATACCATTACCAGACCTTCATGACCTTTTGCAAGCTTATAATCATTAAGCAGATGATAAATCAAAGTTGTATAATGATCTGAATTCTCGTTAACTTTATTCATTGCAAGCACCGGATCATAAAGCATTTTATCGCCCAAATCCGTAGTCGGAGAAGTTATTCTCCAATAGTGCATACCGGATTTATCGTCCTTTTTATGAAATTCTCTGAAACACCCATCTCCCGGATAACCGTCAGCAGCCGACCAAACCTGATATCCGGCTCTGTCATTTCTTCCCATAACTGCTACTTGAGCATCAGGAAGCCAATATGCCGAATATGTGTCATACCCGGTTGCCGGTCTTTCAGGAAGAGGAATATATTCAATATTTCCGTACATACCGATTACACGTCTGTTACCGATAGAGTTCCCGCCTTCTATTACGTGAGATTCCGTAAAGAAGTATTCAATATCATTATTTTGAAGAGTAACCTCGATAGCAGGTCTCCAATGTTTTTTACCGTCTTTTCCCACATACTCGTAACCTTGTCTGTATGCACATTCAGGAAGCCAGGCACCCATCGCTTTTTTCCCGAATAATCTTTTGGTTGTATCCTGACCTACTTTAAATTGAGCATTCAAATTACTGTCAGTGGCAAGCAACGGTGAAAAACCATGAGTTGCGCCTGATGTTGTAATCTCAATACAGCCTAAATCTTGATATTTTTTAAAATATTTAATAAGATTTTTTTCGTATTTATTAACAAAGTCATCTCTCAATTTATTCCACAAATCATAGTAATATTTTGCCAGATACTTCAAATGTTGAGAATGAGCGACTTTAGGATCAGGGTATCTGTCCAAGTCCTTGGCTACAGCTTCAATTCTTGAATCTATATATTTTACAAAACCGTTTTGTAAATGTTCATCGTTCAGCTGTTCTGCCAGTATCGGCGTAATACCTACAGTTAATTTTGCTTTAATACCTTCATCGTATAATTCCGATATAGCGTTAAGCAGAGGTACATAAGTTTCTGCCATACATTCGTAAAGATTTTCTTCTCCGAATGGCCACATACCTGCTTTTCTGTAATATGGCAGGTGGCTGTGCAACATAAATACGAATTGTCCTACTGACATGTTTGCCTCCGTTCATTTCTCGTGTTTGAATATATATTTTTACATTATTATTTATAACACAATTTTATCAAAAAGATAACTCCTTAGAATTAATTCAACAGAATAATGTTACAAATGTTAACTATATTTTAGGCGGTAGAAACATCAAACCCGCATTATATAAGGTTTATATAACTACCCGATTAAAAATATACTGTCATTATTTTTAGAACAAGTCGCACAAAAATCTGTTTCTGCAGTTACCGATTTTGCATAATCTTTAAAAGAACTGCCGCATCTTCCCCTATAATCGTCGGCTAAAAACGGACAACTATAAATACCGTTTTGGCAGAGAATTCGACTGTATTGGCAATCTGTTTTTGCGGAATGTTTTGAAAAATTTTCATCACTAAAATCAGGATGTGATACAGTTATTTGTATATCAGTATTTGTAATTTCCTGTTCTTTAAAAATATAATTAAATGATTCAAAAATGTCTTTTTTATCTAATTTATAAAAATTTTGTATTGATAAAACAGACATAAAATTATACCTGCATAAAGTTTTCAAAGCGAAAATCGTTTGTCTGTAATTACCTCTGTATCTAACTTTATCACTTTGCAATTCATCAAAATGAGCCAGTGAAAGTTTAAAAAAGATTTGATTATCACCTTCATCCTCAACCTTTTTTAAAAATCTTACTTTTTTTTCATTCAAAAAACTTGCATTTGTACAAATGCAAACATTACATCTTTTCAAACATAATCTCAGTATTGAATTAAAATCAGGATGTGTCATCGGCTCGGCACCGGTGAGATATATACAATATAAGTTTTCTGTTTTTGTATCATTCAGAGCTTCTTTTATTCTGTCTATGGAAATAAAGTCTTTTATATTTTTGCTCATCGGAAAATCAATATAACAATTACCGCATCTTTGATTACAATTTTTAGCCGTCATTTCAATAAACAGGTTATTCAGTTCTTCCAGTTTATAAACCGGAGCGGTGTAAATGCTGTTAGTCATAAATCCTCCTTTATAAATTTGACTAACACATGTTATTCCGCTTAAGTCTGAAAAAAAATTATCGTTTTGGGGAATAAATATATAGCCGTTTGACTATATTTCATACGACTGTGAGATAAGTTACACTTAAATTTTATTAATTAAATAATACTTCTTTTCAATCTTTCAGATCTGTTTTCGCTCAACAAGTTTTTAAGCTTCATGATTGCTTGAGCATGAAGCTGCGAAATTCTTGATTCTGAAACATTAATAGCTTCGCCTATTTCTTTTAGTGTCATATTTTCATGGTAATAAAGAACCATAATAGTTCTTTCTCTTTCCGGCAGTCTTTTCAAAGCATTCTCCAACTCTTTTTTTACGTCTTTTTCTTCCATTTCTTCATGCGGAGCCAGGCTATGAGAATCCTGAATTGTATCGATGATTTCAATATCTCCGTCAGATGAACCCTTTTTATCATATATTGAAGTGACTGTTGTATCATCAGACAAAAGCTGTTCCACTTTTTCTTTTTCTATACCGAGGAAATTCGCAATTTCAGTATTTGTTGCAGCTCTGCCGAATTGTTTCTTTAAAGTTTCCTGCGCTTCTTTCACATCTTTAATCTTTCTTCTTACACTTCTCGGAAGAAAATCCTGAGAGCGAATTTTATCAATAATATTTCCTCTTATACGGACAAGAGCGTATGTTTCAAATCGTGCACCCATTTTGGGCGTATATTTTTCAACGGCATCAATAAGCCCTTCTACCCCGTAACTTGAAATATCTTCATACGAAAAAGTCGGTGGAAGAGCGACTTTTACACGACCGACAACATATCTTGTAAGATAAATGTATTGAAGGATAAGAGCGTCACGGAGTTCTTTATTATCGTGGTTATCAAAATATCTGGCCCACATTTCGGCCAGCTCTTCATTAGAAACTTTTTTAATTTTATTAAAAGATGTATCCTGTTCCATCCCTCTTGTCCTAACACATGTCTATATCATTGTAACGTTTTATTACAAATTAGATATCGTATATATAGATGAAATTATTAAGATTTGTAACGATTTGTAGAATTACCCTAAAGTTTTCAAAAAAAATGCCGTTATGTTTATAGAAACTCTCGTAAGAATGTAAAAGAAAGGATGTAAAATTATGGACATTAACAATGTACAAAGAACTCTGGGAATCTCCGCCGAACAATTTGATCAATTAGATCGCTTAGACGGTAAAAAAGACGGACAAGTAGAACAATCTATTTTTGATGTAGCTCAAAAACTTATTGATGGAACATTGGATAGCGGAGAAAAAGGACTTGATGAATTAACAAAAAAAATTAAGCACATTTTCGGGTTTGATAAGCCCAATGCAGAAGCTGCACAGGCGGTAGGAGATGCAGGGGCCGTTGCAAAAGGTTCTAAAGAAGCCCTTGCCAGTGCATTAAAACCCCAAAAACCCAAAAGTTCTGCTCCTGCCAAGACAAAAAGCAGTAACGTCACCCAAACAAAAGAAGAAAAGAAAACTCCTGAAGGGATGATTAAAGAAATGGCAGAAGGAGCTATCAAATACTATGAACAAAATGGCAGCCTCAAGGGATTCTCACATACAGGGTTCCCGGAAGGTATTGATAATCTTACTATCGACACAGAGTTTGTCACAAATAACCCGGATAATGATGTCTTTAGTATAGATGAAAACGGAAAACAAAAAGTTACAAGAAATCCTGATGCGTTTATTCTTAAAGTTTCATTTATGCTTAACGGAGAAAAGCATACTGTTGAAGTAAAAACTACTAATACCGAAAGCTTTGTTAATAAACCGGTAAAAGAAGAAATTATAGATGAATTCAGAACTAAAAGACCTAGGTTTGGCGATATTTAATACATAAATTTATATAAAAAACATTCTCCGGTATATTTAAAAATATCCGGAGAATGTTTTATTCCGCAATTTTATTATAACCAGACAATACTAATTCTAAAATTAAAACTAATTAACCAAGTAGGACAATACAAAAAAAACTTCTGATGAATTTAAATATCATCGGAGGATTTTTATATGTATCGATTTTTGAGCGTATTAATATTTTTGTTTATGTTTTTGGCAGGAAATATATTTCTGTATGCGGAAGCTGCAAGAACAGTCGTTACACGCACCCCAGTATACGGAAGAAATTATTACGGGCCGCAAAGGAATTTCAGACATAATTACAGACCCAAAAGATATTACAACAACGGGTATCGTAACAGAAGGTATTACAACCAATATCCACGCAGAAGATATTTTAATAACGGAAACTATTTCTCAACATCATCACTCACGGATTTAAGTGCATTAGAAAAATACACTCTTGATAAAACATATTCAAGAGAAAGTGATTTACAAAGGTTGGAAAGACTTGAGACAGAAGCTTTCGGAGCGATACAACAGGGAGATATTAATTCACGATATGAAAATGTAAGAAGTGCTATTCTCTCCAGACCCAAACAGAATTACAAAACTTCTTGGCTCAGAAATCTCGGTAACTTTTTTAGCGGGCAGATGACGGGTTTTACTCCTTCTTTTGATAATGACCCGTTCTTTTCCGGTTCAAGTTTTGCCGGCACCCCATATCCTACGACATACGGAAACAGCAATATTACCCAATACGCAAGTCCCTGGGGAAGCGGATATCATATTAATAACTACGGTACAGGTTCCGGTTGCGGAGTAAAAATATTAGACTAAGCCTTACAGCCCTCGTTCGGGATGCGCAGAATTGGAAGAAACAATTTCATAGTACTCATTCTTATCAATATTTACGCCCATATTTTTTATGTCAACCGTGAATTTCTTCTTTTTTTTAGGTTTATACGAAATTTTATCGGATGATTTCATTATTTTCTCCAACCTGAACAATTGTAGGTTTATGGCTCTTTATCTCATCGGGAGTTAACTGAGCATAGGTTACAATAATTATTTTGTCACCGGGTTGAGCTTTTCTTGCCGCTGCTCCGTTCAGACAAAAACATTTAGAACCTCTTTTTCCTTTTATTGCATAAGTCTGAAACCGCTCTCCGTTATTTATATTTAATATTTCGACTTTTTCCCACTCCAAAATGCCTGCCGCCTCAAGGAATTCTTCATCTATTGTAATTGAACCCACATAGTTTAAGTTGGCATCTGTTACAGTGGCTCTGTGTATTTTTGAATTTAAAAATTGTCTTAACATACATACCTCGTTTTTATGTTAACACAAAAAAGAGTAAGTTGGTGAATGAGATTTTTTTATTAAAAATTAAAATATAAAAAAAGGAGGTAACTATGTTAGATTTATTTATATTGGAAAGTTGTCCTTACTGCAGAAAAGTAACGGATTTTCTTGATGATGCCGGAGTAAAATATAATAAAATTGATATCACTGATAAAGCTTCGGAAGAAGCTTTAATTCAAATGGGCGGGAAAAGACAGGTACCGTTTCTTGTAGACAAAGACAGAAATATACAGATGTATGAATCAAATGATATTATCGAATATATAAAAACAATAATTTAGTCCGGCAATGCAGGGCTTGCGCCGCAAAATAAACAATATTTTTCCATAGCTTTAACAAAACCATCGTTAAAAACCGTATCAGTAATATCATCGGCTATACTTTTTAATTCCTCTGTTGCATTCCCCATTGCAATCTTAACTCCGCCTGCTTTCAAAAGCGCAATATCATTATTCTGATCTCCTATTGTAAGAGTCTCCTCCTTTTTTATTCCCCAAAGTTTCTGCAAAAACTCTACCGCACAATATTTTGAAGCATCTTTATTTGAAAACTCCAAAAAATAAGGTGTTGATTTGACTATATATAATTCTGGAAAAACTTTAGGAAGCTCCCGCTCATACTTATTTATCCTCTCCGGATTTTCATAATCTATTGCTAGAAGCTTGTTTACTTTTGTTTTATCGATTTCACAAAACTTTTTACACGTATATTTTGTATGCAGATTATTACAATATCTTTTAACTTCATAACATTCCGCCTCTGAGTACAAAATATCATCATTATATAAATTCAAATGAATTTTTTCGCTTTTGGCCCAATTAATAACTTTTTCAGTCTGTTCCGGCGTAAGATATTTTTCATAAAGAGTATTATCTCTGTCTTTAATAAGTCCGCCCTGATAAGAAACAACAGGAGTTTCGAGCCCTAAATCTTCCGCGATAAGAGAAGCTGCTGCGTGCATTCTCCCGGTTACAAGAACAACTTTTATTCCATTTTCACAAAGTTTTTTTATACACTCCTTTACCCCGGGTCTAAATTCACCCTCCGGAATCAAAATGGTTCCGTCAATATCAGTTGCAACCAGTTTTATCATAAAAGTTCCTCATCTATTAATAATATATCATGACCGACATCTTGCATAATTTCCAAGTATGAATAAAAATGTCGTGACATAGAATTTAAATATCTGCTCAAAATCTCCTGATGCGCAGTTTCATTAATAATCAAATCCGTGTAAGAATTTTTTCCTTTTATATAAGCATCAGTTGAAAGTTTAACGATTTTTGCGGACTCATCCAGTATTTTTTGGGAATATTGCATATTTTCCGCTGAATATTTGAATGTATTATAATCTTTTTTCAGTTCATACTTAAGCCGATTTTCATATGCCTTTTTATCAGCCTTACTTCGCTCTAAAAAGATTTCCGCCTTCTGAATATCCGGTGTATAGTTATAAAGAATGGGAACATCCATGCCGAAACCTGCAAATGCACCGCTGTAATTATTAGCAGCAGAAGGGTGTGCCTGCCAGGCATAACCGCCGGCAATACTTATGTCCGGAACCCTCTTGCGTTTTGCGTCAGTTAATTGAAGTTCTGATTTTTCTATATTATTATCCGAAATCTTTATAATATAACTATACTCTAACGCGATATTCTCAAGAGTTTTATACTCAGGCAGCTTTATATTCCAATAAGACCAGTTTCCAAACAAAGACGGGTCTTTTGTGTCATACATAATATCATCATGCCCGGTATTTAAAATCTTATTGAGTTCAAATTGTTTGGCCAGCATATTTGCTTTTGCAATATTTAATTCAATCTTTTGGCTTGCATATTGAATATCAGCTTTCAAATTATCAATCTCATAATATGCAGAAATTTTCGGACGCTCTGTTGTAATCCTTACTAAATCTTTAAACAGCTTTAACCTTTCTTCCTGAATTTTATAAACGGATTTTGCATACAAAACATCAAAATACGCCTGCATAATCTCGAGTTTATAATTATGTTCCGCCTGCTTAAGCTCCGTTTCTTTTATCGTAAAATCCTCTTCGGCAATCTTTTTGCGAATTCCGCGTTTTAAAACTTCTATCGGAAGTACAAGGCCTGCTTGAGAAGCATTTCCCAAAGCAACATTACCTATCATTACATTGGACTGAATTTGAGGATTTTGAAGCCTGTTTGCAATTTTAATATCTTTTCTGTATGTTTCTAATTCCAAACGTTGAATTTTAAGTTCGCAATTTTCTCTCAAACCGATATCAATAAGCTCATCCAAATCAACTTTAATAATATCTGCTCTTGCAGAAAGCGGAGATATAATTATTAAGGCCAGTATAATTAAAAATCTCTTCATACATAAAGAATTTTAACATAAAAAATTCTCGTTCAGTCATCAAATTGTTATAAACAATACAAAATAAACCACGTTAAATATCTGTTTTTCAATACGCAATTGTTAAGAATTTTTAATTTCTATAAAGATTTGTAAAAAAATTACAAGAAACAGTTTACTTTTGTTATATAGTGTTGCAATAATGTTAGTGTAAGAAGTATATATCACAAATCTAATAAGTAAATACATGGAATGTATGTTTGGAATAAGTGGCGCAGGCAAAGGATGCAGGCAAGCTTATGAAAAATGTGTAGAGAATCGTTTAAGAAATCAAAGGGTAAGTAAACGGGATGAACTTATTGGATAGGATATATCAGAAAACCGGTCTCCTGCTTTGGAGGCAAAGGTGAGGGCAGAGCCCGAACCGTAACAAGTACATATCAATAATAAGGAGAGAATTTCAAGAGAAAAAAGAAGAAGCCGTTGAAATACTATATTAAAAAGTGAAGAGTGAGACATTAAATGTGAAGCGTCACTTCCCCAAACGGGGAAGGATGGAATGGGGTACAGCCCGCAAGGAAGCTCAATGCAGCTTCCGGAATGTCATTCTGAGGCTGGTGGAATTTTTCATTTAGACATAATTATTGAAAGCCGAAGAATCTCAAGGGTAGATAATAACCCATCCCCCTAACCCCCTCCCACAAGGGGCGGGGGAAACGCTTGAAAACAAAGCCCCCTCTTCCGCATCTGTAACTTTCGCCTCAAGGCTCAAGTAAATCTGCTCCCTCTCCCACAGGAGACGAGGGAAGATGCAAGGCAAGTTCAGCCGGAAGCAATAATATAGTAGTTTAACAGGGCTTAGTTCAGGCTGTTTGTTTTTCCATATACAAACAGTCACGGGGAAAACTGCGCCAAAATCCGGTGTATGTATTCCGACTATCACAAATATAACGAGTGCTGCACAAGGGATGTGCAGTTAGGGGTAAGCTGCGCCTTTTGTTTGGGGGCGTAATTTGCTCCGCCAAAGTACATATCAATAAAAGAGAGAAAGGAGATTCAACTATGGCACTCACAATCAACACAAACATTTCGTCAATTATCGCTCAAAGAAGTTTGAACAATGCGACGACAAACCTGAACACATCATTAGAAAGAATGTCAACAGGTTACAAAATTAACCACGCAAAAGACAACGCAGCCGGTTATTCAATTGCAAGTATGTGGGAAACCCAGTTAGGTTCATTAGATGTTGCAGCGGATAACGCAGCTACGGGATCGGACATGTTAACATCCGCAGAACAAAGCTACAGTTTATTATCAGACCACTTACAGCGTATCAGAGATTTGACTGAACAAGCTGCAAACGGAACTTACGCCTCCGCATCGTTAAAAGCTATCCAATCAGAAATTGAAGCAAGATTGGATGAAATTACCCGTGTAGCATTAAACGCTGAATTTAACGGAATTAAGCTAATGGCTTACCAATCAAACGGAGTTCCATCCGGCGTTGGTATTACATCTGCCGGTATTAACTTACAGGTTGGCCTTTATGCTGAAGAAAACAGTGTTATTAATTTGGATGTAAGCTTATTTACAAGTGCTACTGTAAGCGGTTTGTTTACAAAACTTGCCGGAGAATCAAGCAACAGTACAACACCGGCTACTTTAGATCAAATGATTGCACAAGCCAGTAATAATAAATATGCCAGCTTAGAAGCTGCTATCACTGCAGATGAAACTGACAATTTATTGAGCAAAGTCTTTGCGGCTGCCTGCAGTTCATTAGTTTATAATGCTGATTCTGACAGTTATACTCTTGCTTCAGACAGTGCCACTCACTTTGGTGCTAAAGAAATGTTAGGCTTTATTGATGCGGCAATCGATGATATTTCATCACGTGTAACCAGAATAGGTGCTGCACAAAACAGGGTAGAGTCAGCTATCACAGCTCTGGATGTACAGTCACAGAACCTGACATCTTCACTATCTACTTTGAGAGATACAGATGTCGCAGAAGAATCTTCAAACTATATCCAGTCACAAATTCTTCAGCAAGCATCTGCAACTCTATTAGCAACTGCTAACCAAACACCAAGTATCGCATTGAACTTAGTATAGTAGCAGGTGAATTATGGAGAAAGCTGATAATTCTCGTGCAGTTGTTGGTTAGGGAGTTGATGGTAAATAAAAGGAGAGCATCGAATGTTTTCGGTGCTCTCTTTTTTTTATTATTCGCATATTTATAACAATTCTTTTAAATAATTCGGCAAAGCAAATCTTGCGTTATGATAATCCTTGTTATAAATTTTGCAAGTCTTTGTTATTGCTTCCCCTCTTCTTTCATCCCAATAGGAAAGCGGCTTAACTGTCTCTGAGCAGAAAGCCCAAGCCCAATAACCGCCAGGATATGTCGGAATATTCGATGTAAACGTTGAGCATACCGGAAACACTTTTTTAAGAAGATTATACATTTTTTTAATTTCTTCTTTATTTACAAACGGTGATTCCGATTGTGCACACATTATACCGCCTTCTTTTAATGACTCTTTAACATTTGTATAAAATTCTTCGGTAAACAAACCTTCACCCGGTCCCATCGGATCCGTTGAGTCAATTAAAACAATATCAAACTCGTTCTTTTTATCTTTGATATATTCAATCGCATCTTCCACAAGAATTTCACATTTAGGATTATCCAGCTCGCAGGAAATTGTCGGAAGATACTTTTTACATGCTTCGATTACCATTCCGTCAATTTCACATAAAACAACTTTTTCAACAGTATCGTGTTTTAAAACTTCTCTTACGGTTCCGCCGTCACCACCACCTATTACGAGTACTGTTTTCGGCGCTTTGTGATGCATCATCGGAATATGTGCTATCATTTCATGATAATGAAACTCATCTCCTTCCGTTGTCATCATCAAATCATCAAGGGTTAAAATTTTCCCTAAAGTCGAATCCGTATCAATAATTTCAACTTTCTGAAAAGGTGATTGTTCTGAAAAAAGAACTTCTTTTTGTTTTATTGCAATTCCGAAGCCTGCCGGCGTAATTTCTTTATAGAATTCTGTCATAATTTTATATTCCCCGCTAATATGTGTATATGCAGGTGGAAAACTTCCTGTCCTGCCTCTTTTCCCGTATTAATAACTGTTCTGTAAGATTTTAAACCTATCTTCTTTGTTACTTCTCTTACCGTCATCATTAGTTTACCAAGCAAAAACTCATCATCAAGCTCATTAAGTGATTCAACATGCTTTCGCGGAACCACAAGCAAATGAGTATCCGCCTTCGGATTAATGTCATTGAAAACTACCGCATATTCATTTTCCAAAACAAATTCGGTATTAAATTCACCGTTTATGATTTTGCAAAAAACACAGTCCATTTTATGTCCTCCGTAATTTATTACAAATTTTCTTACATTTTCTCCGGCGCCGATACTGCCAAAATATCAAGAGCATTTTTTAATGTTGTTTTTATTGCTACCATAAGCGCAAGTCTTGATTTCATTAGTTCTTTATCATCTGAAATTACCCTGTTCGAATTATAGAATGAATGGAATTCCGCAGCAAGCTCCTGAACATATCTGCAAATCGTATAAACAGTTCTGTTCTGAGCCGAAAGAACTATAACGGATTTAAACTCTTCCAACTTAAGAATTAATGATTTTGCGCAATCTGCCGTATTAAGGATTATATTCTTATCAAAATTTTTAACCAAATCTTCAAATTCACTCTGTTTCATCGGAGCCGGTATTTTCTCTCCGGTTTCCGAATTAAGTCGTTCATTAACAGCATTTCTCAAAATTGAACAAACTCTTGCATATGCATATTGAACATAAAATACGGGATTTTCATCGGTAGAGCGCTTTGCAAGTTCAATATCAAAATCAAGCGTCATATCAATATTGCGCATTTCCATCCAATAACGCGTAGCATCAATTCCGACTTCCTCTATTAAATCATCTAATGTAACCATATTTTTACGTTTACCCATTCGGACTTCTTCTCCGTTTACAACCAGATTTACAAGCTGCCCCAAAAGTACTTCCAACTTATCCGGATTATAACCGAGAGCCTCAATTGACGCTCTTACACGGGCGACATAGCCGTGATGATCAGCTCCCCATATATTAATCAGTCTGTCATAACCGCGTCTTAATTTATCAATATGATAAGCAATATCTGCCGTAAGATATGTATTAGAACCGTCAGCCTTTTTAATTACCCTATCTTGGTCGTCACCAAACTCGGAAGATTTGAACCACATAGCTCCGTCTTTTTCATAAAGCATACCTTTTGCCATCAACTCTTTATAGCTTTCTTCTACCTTACCGGATTTATGCAAATCCTGTTCAGAATAAAAATTATCAAAATGTACTCTGAATTCTTCCAGTAATTTTTTCTGACATTGCTCCATTTCTTTTTTAGCAAAATCGGAAAGAGTTTGAACTTCAAGTTTTTCCTGAGTTATTTCGGGATTTTGTTCCAGATATTTTTTTGCTACGGGAATTAAGTAATCTCCGGGGTAGTAATTCTTTCTCTCCGCTTCATCTGTCGGGAAATCAATGTTCTCTCCTAATTCCTGTAAAAGTCTTATTTTCAATGAATTTCCGAGTTTTTGAATTTGACTTCCGGCATCATTTATATAAAACTCCTGATAAACTTCATGCCCGTAGAATTTTAACAGATTTGCCAGCGCACTTCCCATTGCGGCCCAGCGCCCATGACCTATATGAAAAGGACCTGTCGGATTAGCCGATACATATTCAAGTAAAATCTTTTCTTTTTCAATTTTTTCAGGACGTCCGTAATTTTCTTTTCTTGTAAGAATTTCTTCTACTGTATTTGCCAAAAGAGAATTTTCTACCTTAAAATTAATAAATCCGCCCACTACTGTTACCGTATAATTTTTTGGCATTAAATTTTCTGCAATTGTCTGCGCTATCTGCGGCGGAGCAATTTTTGCCAAACGCGCCAGAGAAGAAACATTAACCGCAAAATCACCAAAATCAGGATTCTTTGGTTTTTCTACCATTAATGAAAATTTGTCATTTTCACTCATCCGGCCGAGTTTATTTCCTGAAATTGCTTTTTTTATACCAAATTCAACTTCTTTTAGAAAAAAATCTTTTAACATCATTTATCCTCACTATTTATCACAAAGTATAAGATAAACAGGGGTAAATGTACAGGGGGGTAAATGTTCAGGGGGGTAAATGTTCAGGGGTAAATGTTCAGGGGTAAATGTTCAGGGTGGGAATATACAAGGGGTAAATATATAAGGATAATGTTCAAGGAGCTATTCTGCAACCCCTTTTATATCGGCATCAAGCTTTTTCAGTATATTCTCTATAGAATTTTTATTCAAAAGGGCTGATTGAACTGCCGTATTTACAAGTGTGTTAATTTCTTTTTGATTACGTCTTTGTTTCAGCTGCGGAGTAATTTTATTTATTTGTTTTGCACTTATTGTACGAGCTTTTGCTTCAAGAGAAGAATAGTCATTATAAAAATCATCTTCTAATGCTTCTTCATTTGTTGCAATAATATTCGTCATTTTTGCAAGCTCAAGCTGATTTTGTTTGTTTGTCAAATATATACAAAAGTCAAGCGCCTCTTTTTTATGTTTTGCTCTTAGCGGAATTACAAAATTCATTACCGAAAAATCATTTTGCCCTAAAGGTCCTTTTATTTGTTCTGTTACATCCGTTTTTTCATAAACTGACGGTGCATTTTCTTTAATCATGGTTAAAAAGTTTGCTCCGCCTTGAAAAAATACTATCTTGCCGGCCATATACTGTTCCAAAGCTTCTCTCAAAGTAAATGTAACACTCTCTTTAGGAATTAAATCTTTTTGATACAAATCTTTGTACATTTCAAAAATCGGTGCCGCAGCTGTAAAATTATCTGTTATACCGTATTTATTCAAAATTTTTACCATTGTATCGTTTTCCGTTATTGTGGGAAGATACGCATAAGCACCCGTATTGTGTTTAATTTTCTCCGATATTGCACCTAATTCTTTGTATGTTTTAGGCAGCCTTATAATACCGGATTTATCAAAAAGTTCTTTATTATATATAGTAATTGCACTTGTTGCATACCATGGAACAGAATAGAGTTTATCATTATATTTTAGTGCATTTATTATTTCCGGGTTAAAAGCGGTAACAGCTTCTTCATCAATTTCCTGCAAAGTACCTTTCTGAGCTAAAAGTGCTGAAAAATCGGGATTTAAATTAATTAAATCCGGCGGATTATCTGTCATTACCGCAGCAAGAGTTCTCTTCTCTCCTTCTGAGAAAGGTACATCAATCCATTTAATTTGAATATTCGGATGCTCTTTTTCATAACCGCGTATTATTTTATATATGTAATCCGCATAATCTCCCATTTGCAATGTCCAAAATGTCACTTCTTTTACACTTGCATCTTTTCTGATTGAACATGCTGTAAGAATCAGGACAGAAAACACAATTAAAAATAATACTGTAAGCTTTTTCATCATTCAATTCCCCACCCAAAATGATAATTTATCAGCTTCTTATCTCCGAGTTCAAATTCAAATCAATATACTTAAATGTATTGGTAACAATTCCGGGAGGGAAATTATATATATTATTGCAAGGCGTTATTTTCAAAATGGAATTAGAACCGTCAACCCCTGCAATAGTTGCAAGATAGGAATTCTTATTGACAGAAAAAATCACATACCCGTTTGCTGTCTGGACTTCGTCAATTAAAAATCTGTTTGCCGAAAGTGACGCCAAAGTTAAATAAAACAACTTCTCCTTATTCACGGCAAAAAGTTTTGTACAATCCTCAAACATTACATTCTGAGGCATTGTCGCCGGCTGTATTTGTTCAGCAGAGAATGTAACGGGGCAAATAATTAATGCAGATAACAAAAATAAAAATCTTTTCATAAATTCTCCTGTTTTTATTTATGATAACATGCTTTTTTACTCAATTACTCATACATAAATAGTATTCATATGAGCATACCAATAAAAAAAATATATTTATGGTACAATTTTTTTACTGAAAAGGAGAGGATTATTATGTTAAAAAGAAACGCAGGTTGCGCATTAGAGCAGGAATTATTTAATAATGTTATTGAAAAAACTCCTGATTATATAAAAAACTTAGATTTACTTAACTTTGATAATGAGGGTGAATTTACTTTTACCCTAAAAAAAGAGCACCTTTACCCGCATTCAGACTCAAATCCGGAGGGATTAAATCTTCTGGAGTGGTTTGCGAATTATTCAAAAGAAGCTAAAGTTTCCACTGCAGGTATTCGCGGGCCTCAAAATATTATTTACCCCCAGGATACAAGATTCCCGATTAACCTTGTGGGAATTGTACTTGCAACTTTAGCAAAAGCACTTGTTGCAAGGGGTAAATATGAGGGTAAAGAGATATTGAAACTTGCAGGAAGCGAAGTCAGATACAATTCAGACTTATATTTGGATGCTATTGCACGTATTCAGGCAGCGCAGGAGATTAAAACACTTGTACCGCAGGGCAGAAAAACTATTCCGATTTGGCTCGCGTCTTTTCTTGCATTCAAGCTTGATTTAGTCGGCGGTGAATATATTACTTCAAGCCACGGAATATCGGTTAAAACTGCCACTAAAGACTTGAATTCTCAAGGAAGCCAGTATCTGCCGGAAGAATCATTGGAATTTGTCAACAAAATTCAGGAAATTTTTGATAAAGTAGAAAAAGACGGCTCTTACACTATTAAAATTGCCGCTAAAGATAATCCGCTGATTGATGAATGCATTATGGCTAAACTTAATGATGGTATTGATTTGTATGTAGAATATTTAAAATCCGGTGTTGCAGGAAATCTTGACAGTGTTAAGAAAATGAAATCAAAACTTTTTGTGGAATGCGTGGGCGGATGTGCGTATAGAACGCTTAGCCGTGTATTAGAGAAACTGGATATTTTAGATAAATATGCCTGGAATAACATTGAAGAAGACCCGTTTTTCCATTCAATAGGCAAGTATGATACTGACCCTAAGGGAAATAAAGTATTTTATGATTATTCCGTTGATGCGACTGTCGTTGCAAAACGACCTGACGGTGAGAGATTTTTCCCAGTAATAGAATCTATGCATTATGAGCGTGTTCTTGCGGACTATCCTCTAGGAACGGTTGTATTGATTACAGACCCTGACCATGACAGGCTTACCGTATGCCAGATAGAAGCCGCAGGAAACGAGCCCGCGCTTAAGGAGTACGGAATTTCATATATTAAACTGGATGAAAGCCGTATTTTGACTGTATATAGCGCAAATCAGGCATTTTTGATGCTTATGAACTACAGAGTAAAACAGCTTAAGGCACAAGGAAAATTCAAAAACCACCCGAGATTTATGATTAAGACTACAGCTTCCGCTTTATCATGGGATGAATGGGCAAAAGCTCACGGAATTAAGGTTGTAAATGTTCCTGTCGGGTTTAAAGAGATTGCTAATATTATGAAGAAAGTAGAACTCCAGATAAAGAATAACCCCGATAAAGAGGTGGTTGTTGACGATGTATTCGGAAACTCAATTAATCTCGGAGTTCAGCCGCGATTAATCTTCGGCGGCGAAGAATCCGGCGGTATGATTATGGGCTCTGAAGATTTAATCGAGTCACTTGCAGGCAGAAAAGCTATCGCGATGAGAGAAAAAAGCGCTACGGAAGCTATTATTGTAGCATCCTCTCTTGCTGCGAAACTGGAAGAAGATAATAAGACTTTATCTGAATATCTTACAGAAATTTTTGACGAAAATAATATTAAAGCAAAGTATGATGTAAGAGAAGATATCGCTTATTATAACGAGTCCGAGCCCGATATTGAGAAGTTAAAACTTGCTAAAGTTGAAGGTGAAAAACAGAGAACAAAGAACGATTTATTCTATCTGTCGCTTGCAATAGCTATAAGAGAAGGAATTGCAGATATTGAGTCCGTTAAAAAAGTTCTGAATGGTGCTTTTGCGGAATTAAGTTTTGATAATCTTAAATCAGTAAAATTTGTAGGCGATGGTACGTATCTGCAGTTTGCGGATAAATACATTGAGATACGCCCGTCAGGAACCGATGCTAAAACTAAAGCATACGGCGGCGGAGAAAAACTTGATGATATTGCAAAATTTGCCCGCGTTCTCGGCAACTATTCGGGAGAAAGAACGGAATTACACAAGGAGCTTATATCTAGCGAGTTTTACAATAATTCAAAAGATAAAGCAATGGATTATTATCTTAAGTTTGTAGAAAAAGATGCAAATAATGAGACTTTTGTAATTCCGGATTATAAATTTTAGATAACGAGCGGTTTTTTATCCCGCTCGTTTTTAGTACTGTTTTAGTTTTTACGTTTAAAAACGACAAACATGAAATTTTCTCCGATTTTTGTTTGTTTATCATAATTTTTATTAATATACATATATATTCGTTCGGCATAATCTCTTCCGAAGCTTGAATAATAATAGTTCGAAGTATCATAGTTGCTTATGATAATATATTCGGGCTTTATAATATCAAGTCTTTGAATAATTACATCCTCGCCGAAAGTTTCAACATAAAGCGGAATTAATGAATAAAATTTATTATCGGACTTTCTGTCCGTCATAAAATTAGTAATTAAACCCTCCGGATAAATTACAACTCTGTCATTTTTTGATACATTGTCCTTTATATAAAGATTAAGCTTGTTAATCGAATCACCGTAATTTGCATTTGCATACACTGTTCCGTTTGCAGATTGGATTTTTACATTCTTCTTATTCAAAAGCTGTATATTTTGAACGGAAAGCACGAGCGCACTCAATACAGTTACGACAACCAAACTTTTTTTATACTGTTCGGGAATAAGAATAAATATCGAAATTAAAGCAAACGGAATAAAATAAACCCCATATGCTTGAAGAGTAAGGGCAAAAAAGACTTTCATTGAAATTAACAAACAAGATACTATAAAAACCCGCTCCTCAAACTCTAATTTATAAAATTTTTTCGCAAAAAGAAGCAGAATTAACGGAAATATAAAAACTATTATCTCCGGAGTTACGGTAAAATATAAATAAACTAAAATAACAGGAAGCAGCCGGTAATACGAAAAGTGCTTATAAAGAATTATCGGTATCAAAATTTTAACCAAATTAAAAATATATATCGGAATAATTTCCCATCTAAAAACAAGCCCCATAACGGAATAAAACCATAAAAGCGTTTTAGCACTTCCCATATGCAATATTATTTGAAAAGACGCAAATATATTATTCCATCCCGTTTGTTGAATAAAAAAAGGCAAAGTTGTTATTACAAAAGGTAAAATGAAAGCTATTGCATTTTTTATAATATCTTTTTTCCCGCTTATATAAAGCAACAAAGGTAAAAAAAGTATAAATTCATATTTTGAACAGACCGCAAATGAATATAAAAAATATGCGTACGGGAATTTCTTTTCCAAAGCACAGTAAATCGAGCCCAAAATAAAAAGAAGACCATAAAGCATACCGTATGAATACGGAAATATAAAGTTAAAAACATTCGGTGAAAGAATTGCTCCGGCAATTAAAAATAAAACAATTGCTAAAGAAACATTTTTATCAGTAAAATTTTCAGAAATTTTAAAAGTAAGATTTGCTATACCTAAAGTCGCAGCTAAACCGGCGCAATAAAGCACGCTCAGCTTCGCTCCGAAAAACGAAAATAATACTGCATTCAATATATAAGAAAACGGTGCATAAATATTAAAAATGTTTTTATAAAGAATTTGCCCCGCTAACATCTGTTTCGGAATATAAGCCTCTCTGAACGAATCGACAATAACATCTCCGAATTTTCCGTAAAACAGTATAAATATTAATAAAATTAATATATTAAAAAACAAGATTTGCCAATTATTTTTCAAAAAGCTTTTCACCATAAAATTTATCTTAACAAAGCTTTACAAATAAAGCAATTTTGTAACGGAAAAATACTTTATATAAATGTGAAGTGTTAGAAGGTAATTAATAAGATGACAGTAAGTCCTTATACAATGAATAATTTATACGCTCAAGGAATCTTAGATTATGTTCCTTATGATTTGGGTTATATGCCAAATGTAAGTTCATATGCTAATTTCAGTAATCCTTATATGCAAACTGCAATGCAAGGGGCATTATACCAAAATTACGGAAGCGCAAATGACAGCTTCATGAGAAATACCGGAATGAACGGTTTCGGTATTCAGGGGGTCGGAGAATATTCTCAAGCCGGAATTAACGGATTCGGCGGCGGATTCGGTTCTCTCGGAAGAGATGTTTCACAAGGAATAGGAAACACTGTCAGCTTTGCAGAAAAAATGCCGGCTCCACTGAAAGGAATTTTAGCTCTCGGTATTATCGGCGGAGCTCTGGCTCTTTGCTTAAGAAAAGGCAAAAAGCCTGCTTCATCAGAAGGATTTTTCTCAAAACTCGGTGATAAATTCTCCGACTTCGGCGATAAATTAAAGTTTTGGAAAAAGAAATAAGTTTTTACATAAATAACCTTATTAAAATACCTTATTAATTAACCGAATTTTACGCCGAAAGGCGTTTTTTTTATGCTTATTTACCAAGCCGTTTTATTTCCTTGTGTACAAATTAATCTTTATATGATATGATAGTTTCAGTAGTAGTATAAAAATTTTTGGAAATATATGCGATAAAAAGGTCATTAAAAATGTTTAATATCTGCCGGGTAGGTTATATGTGCCCGGATGTCGTGTATATATAAAAAAATAGAAAAGGAAAAGGTGCTAGATGAATGCATTATTAACCGCTGCAATAGTAGTGATGGTTATACTCATTGCTGTTATTGTCGTACAGAGAGTTAAGTACAAAAATCTTATCCTGCAATCTGAACAAGCAAAAAAAGACTTGCAGGAAAAAGAATCTATTATGCAAAAAGAAGCCTTAATTAAGGCAAAAGAAGCTTTGCATACGGAAAGAGAGCAGTTAAACGCCGATGAAAGAGAACGCAGGCGTGAGTTTGCTCAAATAGAGAATAAATTATCCAAAAGAGAAGATCAGATTGAAGATAGAATGCAGGAAATAACCGACAAAGAGCTTGAGTTGGACAGGATGAAAGACCAGCTGATTGAAAAAGAGGATTTTCTTGCAGAAATCGTTCAAAAACAGACCGTTGAATTGGAAAGAATTGCAGGTATGTCTACAGAGGAAGCTAAGAAAATGCTTCTTGAACAATTAAAAAGCGATTTGGCGCAAGAACAGATGCAATTAATTCGCGAAAACGAGGCAAAAATAAGAGAGGATGCTCTTGAAAAATCAAAAGAAATTTTAACAACTACAATGCAGAGATGTATGATGGAACAGGTTGTAGAGTCAACTGTTTCTGTTGTTTCTCTTCCGAATGACGAGATGAAAGGACGTATAATCGGACGTGAGGGGCGCAATATAAGAACATTGGAAACTTTAACCGGTGTTGACTTAATTATTGATGATACCCCCGAGGCGGTTGTTTTATCAGCTTTTGATCCTGTAAGACGGGAAATTGCAAAAATTGCGCTGGAAAAACTTATACAAGACGGTCGTATTCACCCTGTAAGAATTGAAGAGACTGTTGAAAAATCAAGAGAAGAAGTCGAAAAGAAGATTATGAAAGAGGGTGAGAATGCTGCTCTGGAGATGGGAATTATGGGCTTAAATAAAGAGCTTATTAAAAACCTCGGGCGCTTATATTACAGAACAAGTTACGGACAGAATGTTTTGAAGCATTCGCTTGAAGTAGGTCATATTGCGGGAATGCTTGCTGCGGAATTAGGGGCAAATGTTTATGTTGCAAAACGCGCGGGACTTCTTCATGATATAGGAAAAGCCGTAGACCAGACTCAAGAGGGAACACATATCCAGCTTGGAGTTGAACTTGCTGCAAGATACGGAGAAAAGCCGGAGGTTATTCATGCAATAGAAGCTCACCATGATGATGTTACGGCGAACACAATTGAAGCTGTGCTTGTAAAACTGGCTGATGCTATATCTGCCGGACGTCCGGGAGCAAGACGCGATACTTTGGAAATCTATATCAAGCGTTTGCAGAAGATTGAAGAGATTGTAAACAGCTATGAAGGAATTAAACAGTCTTTTGCAGTACAGGCAGGCCGCGAAGTCCGGGTTATTGTTCAATCTGAAATGTTTGACGATTTAGCTTCACAAAAACTTGCAAGAGATATTGCAAAGAAAATTGAGGATGAGCTCGATTATCCGGGACAGATTAAGGTTACTGTTGTAAGAGAATTCAGAACAACAGAAATTGCAAAATAGAAGGTAAAAGGAGAAATGTTTTTATCTAACATTTCTCCTTTATATAAAAAATTATGAGTGGTAATTCTGATATTATAAAAATTTTATTTTTTGGCGATATAACGGGAAGAGCCGGCAGAACTGCGGTTAAGAATTACCTTGCCGCGCATAAGGCGGATTTTGTTATAGCTAATATTGAAAACGCATCACACGGATTCGGACTTACGAAAAAGAACTATGAAGAGCTTTGTTCTGCGGGTATTAATTGTTTTACATCGGGCAATCATATTTGGGATAAAAAAGATATCCACGAATATATAGAAACGACTGAGAATCTTGTAAGACCTATTAATTATCCGAAGGGAACAAAGGGTAAAGGGGTAAGAGTTTTCGAGGTTAAAGGAGAAAAAGTCGCCGTTATTAATGCTCTCGGGCGCGTATTTATGCCGCCTATAGATTCTCCATGGCAGGTCGTATCAGATGAAATTAAAAAGCTTGAAGGAGAAGGCATTAAAAGTATTATAATAGATTTTCATGCGGAAGCTACTGCTGAAAAGATTTGTTTTTCAAAATATCTGGCAAAAGAGTTTAACAATGAAGATAATGCGCTGATAAAAGCATTTTTCGGAACTCACACACATGTACAAACCTCTGACGAGAAGATTTACAGAGGTATGGCATATATAACTGACGCCGGTTTTTGCGGAGTGGAAGACAGTGTAATCGGAATGGATTATATGACTTCTATGAGGCGTCTTTCTACAAGCCTTCCGGAGAGGTATGAAATTGCAGAATCACCTTTAGCGCAGATTAATGGTGTTGAAGTTCTTATTGATAAGAGAGCTGCTGCACAGATAAAAAGAATTAATTTAATAGTAGATAACAGTAAAAATGAAAGCGAGGCCAGCGTTGAAGACGACGGGTGATAGAGGAGGCGCGGGATGAAAGGGGATTTTCATATTCATACCTATTATTCTGACGGCGTTTTTTCTCCGGAAAAAATTGTTGATTTGGCGTTAGAAGCGGGACTGCAGGTTATTTCACTTACAGACCACGATAACGTACTGTCTTATGATGTTGCGGTTGATTATTTAAAAACTAAAGAAGTTAATTTTAAGATTATACCGGGAATAGAAGTCAATACGCTTTATAAGGATTATGAAGTACATATTTTGGGCTATTTCCCTGATGTTACAAAAAGTGATTTTAAGAATATGCTTAAAATCCAGCAGCAGGCACGTATTAAGCAGACCAAAGAAATTTTGCACCTTCTTGCAAAGAAAGAGGGGATAAAAATCGCTTTTGAAGATGTGAAAAATATGGTTGCAGAAGGCGGAAGTATAGGCCGTCCGCATATTGCAAAAGCAATCACAAATGCAGGCGGTACGAGTAACGTTATGGAAGCGTACAGTAAATATATCCACAGGGCTTCGCCTGTATATGTCGAGAGAAAAACCGTATCGCCGTTTGATGCGGTGGAAGTAATTTACGATTCCGGCGGTGTGCCTGTAATTGCTCATCCTTATGATATTGATATTGCGGAAAAGCTTATTAAAGAGCTTATGAATTGCGGTTTAAGGGGGATTGAGGCATACCACAGGAAACATTCTCCGGCTATTGTTGAATATTTTTCATCAATGGCAGAAACTCTCGGCTTAATAGTAACCGGCGGTTCGGATTTCCATGCGCCGAATATTATGAACGGACAAATTATTTTAGGCAAGAATTTTGTTCCTGAGTGGATATACGATACTCTTATGAATGAAAAGAAACATTTAGATATGGCAAGAGGATAGAGGATATGAAAAAAGCTTTCACTATAATAGAAGTCTCCATTTTATTTGTTATCTTTTTGATAGTAGCGTTTCTTGTTGCGCCCCTATCTTTGGATGATACAATGCAGGCAAGAAATACTTCAAGATGGCGAAATGTCCAGAGTGATTTTGCAAATATTTTCTATTCGGTAAATACACAAAATAATGAAGAAAATTTTCAGAATAAATTTGATTCCGTTATAGCCGGAGAAGTTACGGGTGATGCAAAACCTTACAAAATAACATTTTTAAACGGAACATTCCCTAACAATACATACAGGTTCAATGAATATAAAACAACAACAAACAATGCCGTGTTATCGGTAAAATTCTTTGATAAACCACAAGGGGATTTACTCGGACTTCTTATGTATGATGTAAACGGCCCCTCTAAACCAAATGTATGGGGGAAAGATGTTTTCGGATTAAATATTTATTCGGACAGATTCGAACCGTTTTGCAAAAATGATTCTGTCAGTATACAGAAACAAGGATGTTCGAAAGACGGAACCGGATTATGCTGTTCAAATTATTATTTAATAGGCGGGAGTTTTGAATGATTAAGAACATTTGTGTTTTTGCATCATCATCAAATCAGTTAAAAGAATGCTTTTATAAAGATGCTTCCGAATTGGGCACTTTATTGGGTCAGGCAGGCATGAATATTGTATATGGAGGAAGCCGTCTCGGTTTAATGTATGCATGCGCATCCGCAGTAAAAGCAAACGGCGGAAAAATATGCGGTGTAATGCCGCAAAAACTGAGAGATTTCGGAGTCGGCAATCCTGAGGACTGTGACGAATTTATATTAACTTCCGGTATGCGTGAAAGAAAAGCTAAAATGGATGAAATCTCAGATGCAGTTATCGCCTTGGCCGGTGGTTTCGGTACTCTGGAAGAAATCTCCGAAATGATTGTACAAAAGCAGCTCGGTTATAATACCAAGCCTATCATTATCCTAAATACAGACGGATTTTATAATAACTTGATAAATTTCTTTGATGATATTATTAAACAAAGCTTCGCCAAAGAAAGTTCAAGATATCTGTATCACATAGCTTCTGCTCCGGAAGAAGTTATCCGGTATATTGAAAGCTACAATCCCGAAAATGTTAAGTATGCCGGCAAATTTTAAATTATTTCCACATCAATAATTTTATGATACACAGTGTATATTGCAGCTTGAACTTTGTTATGCACTCCGAATTTTCTATATATGCTCTCTATATGAGCTTTTACGGTATGCACGGATATTACAAGTTCTTTAGCAATCCTACTGTTACTATAGCCTTTTACTAACAAATTCAATACGTCTTTTTCTCTTTGTGTCAATTCATTTAAATTATTATTGCTCATATATCTATAATAATACTTTTTTTAAAAAAAGCTTTAATATATTTTCCAATCACAAAAAGAATTGTAAATTTTTATGTATTAAAAATTCTGTCTCCGGCATCGCCCATACCCGGAACTATGTAACCACGGCTATTTAGGGTTTTGTCAACTGCTGCTACAATTAAAGTTATTGCAGGAAAATTTTTAAATACGGCTTCGATTCCTTCCGGTGCTGATATCATACATACACAACAGATATTTGTTTCGGGAATACCTTTTTCTACATAAAGCCGTATTGCCTCAATCAATGAATTGCCGGTTGCAAGCATCGGATCGGTAATATATACATAATATTTTTCCGGATTATCTACCGGCATTGGAACTTTGTTATAATACCAGACCGGTTTTAAAGTTTTTTCATCACGATACATCCCTATATGTCTTATGGTAGCCTGCGGCAGAATATCAACGGCTTCATCCGTAAAAATCAGACCTGCACGTAATATCGGAGAAATTATTATTGTTATCTCATCATCTATTGTTTGAGTTGTGCACTTTGCAACCGGAGTCTCCACTTCAATTTCTTTCTGGGGTAAATTTTTTGTAGCTTCATATAATAGAATTCTGGTCAATTTTCGAGCCGCAAGCCGAACGCCTTGTGTATCGGTATCCTTATCTCGCATTATGCATAAACTTTGATTAACTATCGGATTTGATACTATTTTTAAATTATTTTTTTCCATTTCTTTCAGCTCCATTAATCTTTTTACCAAAATCTTCCGCCTTTTTATTAGCATCATCTAACAATTTATTTGAATAATCCATAAATTCTTCAATATCCTTACCGTTTTCATTCTGAAAATTAATAAATTTTAATTTACTTCCAAATGAGGAACTTGTATATATTATGGCATTTAATTTATCAAACATATCATTTAATAACCCCATAGCATCATGCAAACGTTTCGGAGGATTGACGGTTAAAATAGGTATTGTTTTATCTATATATGTTTGCTTGTCCGGCAAGTATAATTCCAAAGATTTAGAACCGGCCATACCGCTAAACTCCACTGTAGCTACGGTCCCCTGCGGTATAGTAATATTATCTTCTGTTATCACAAACTTAATATAAACTTCATCGTTAGTAGGCTTTATTTTGGTTACATGCCCGACTTCAATCCCCATCATTCGTACCGGCGAACCGACAATTAACCCATCCACATCCTGCATAAAAATATTATAGTCGTTTGCATTTTTATAATTTCTTATATAAATAAAAGTTGATATTGATATTATAAACAGGATTATAAGCAACCACACAAGCAACTCGCCGCTATGTGTTATATAAAGAGTATTTCTATCTTTCTTTAACCCCATCATATCAGTACAATTATATTAAAGATTTAAATTAAACACAAGTAATTAATATTCTACACGGTATTTCCGTAAATATCGTTTTCGGCTCGTATCATACGTAAAAATTTTATATCCGTTTTTACTTATAACAAACTTTATTGAATTATCAATATCAGTTCTTAAAATTTTTGTGTTTTTTAAAGTTTTTAAAGTATATTCGGCAGGATGTCCAAATCTATTCTCTCCGACGGATATAAGAGTAAATTTCGGATTTAAATAATCTATCATGCTTTTATTTACAACCCCTAATGCACCGTGATGTCCGACTTTCAAAACCGTTATGTTTTGCGGTAATAAAGGTTTTAAATTTTCAAACGCCAAAATACCGGAATCGCCGGTAAACAGCATTTTAAAACTGCCATATTCCAAACCGGTAATAACGGAAGCTTCGTTATCATCATTTTCATTAATTGCCGCTGAAACAAAATTAGTAACCTTTAGTCCGTCTCTGTTAAAAACTATCTGCCCGTTTTGTGCCAAAACCAATTTTACATCGTACTTTTTAGCTGTTGCGTATATATTTTTTGCTGCATTAGAATTGTGATTAAGATTATTTACATACAAATTATCAACCTTTACTCCTTTAATCATATCAACGGCCCCGCCGCAATGATCGTTATCAAAGTGTGTTACTATAATTGTATCAATATTTTTTATCCCTCTGTCCAGCATATATTTCAGTATTAAAAACTCTGCTTGAGATTTCCCGCCGTTATAACCGTTTTTTGCCGTATCTATCATTATATATTTATTATCAGGACTCTTAATAAGAAATGAATCGGCATTTCCTACATCAAAAACGGTTATTTCAAGATTGCTGTTTTTTATCGGTACAAAAGTCATAACCAGAATTATAATAAACCCCGCTAATGCAAACTGTAAAAATTTTCTTTGTTTTACTCCTGTTTTTATTGCCAAAGCAGTTATATTCATTAATAATAAATAATATAAAATTACCTGAAATATATTAGGATGAACCGTATGTAATGCAGCCATCGGAAGATTTCCCCAGAAATCGGAAATATTTACCAAAACTGAAATCATCGGATTCAGAACAAAATCAAAGCTTCTAAAAATAATACCGGGAGTTACCGGTGCAAGAAGAGAACTGATAAAACCGACAAAACTTATTATCGAAAGAATCGGAACACTCATAATATTCGCTAAAACCGAATATAAGCTTATACTGTTAAAATAAAAAATTTGAATTGGAACAACCCAGAGCTGAGCAATAATCGGAACTGATATTGTTCCTATAATCCAGTTTACAAATCTGTTTTTACTTCTAATCAGATAAGGTGTCATCAAAAGCAATCCGAATGTTACAACAAATGAAAGCTGAAAACCTACATCATTTATATACAAAGGATTACAAAGGAGCATTAATAACGCAACAAAAGCAAGAAGAGCAATACTGTGTACATCTCTATCTATAAGTTTTCCTATCAAAACAAAAATAAGCATACAGGCTGCTCTTATTACCGAAGGTCCTAAACCGGTCATAAGAACATAAATTATCACCATAAAAATGCAAAAAGAGATGTTTAGCTTATAATTCACTCTCAGCATTGATAAAAAACAGAAAAAGAATGAAAATATAAAAGCAACATTCATCCCTGAAGCAGCGAGTATATGGAGCAAACCGGAATTAACAAAAGATTTCTTAATATTATCAGGTGGAGATATCGCATCATCTCCGAATACAATACCGCCCAATATTTCTAAATTCGGGGATTTCAGATTTTTTGCATGCATACTGATAATCTTTTCCCGATAATTATTTACGCTCTGTAAAAAACATTCCAAACCTTCCCTATTTTTATCAAGCTTTTCAAAACTTTTCGCATAAAATACCGAATATGTAGCATAATTCCGCAAATAATTGCTATAATCAAATTGAGATGGATTACCGGCTTTGAAAGGCACGGAAAGACGACCGCTGATTTTGTAGTAATCATAAGGTTTTAGTTTTTCATTTACGTTTAATGTAACAAAAACTTTTTCATTATCAACATCTTTAGTTATTCCGTCATATTCAATTTCATTAACCCTAAAGAAAAATTTTACTTTATTATCATCTTTGATTTGCGGAATAGAAACAATTTTACCTTTTATTACAGCATTTACGGGAGCAATACTCAGAAGTTCATCGGAATTTTTCAACCGGATACTTGTATTTATAATTCCCAAATAAAACAGCAATGTCAAGATAAGAATGTATTTTGCCGGAAAAATATTTTTAAAAAGAACAATTAGCATTACTAATGTAAATATTGAAGCAAAAATAATAACTGTTCCAGAAAGAACTGCAAATAATGCAAGAATGTAAATTCCGACAGCCAAAAGCATAAGTAAATTTTTATTCAAACAAAACTGTTCACACAAATCTCTTATCATACTTAAACAATTTTATCACAATAAAAGATACAAAATTCGCAAAACAAAAACCTCTGGTATGTAGCTTGTTTCGCACGACCTGCTAATTTTTCCCTAACGGGTCGTCACCCGCCTACCTCCCTCTGTTAGGGTAGAAAGACAACAAACATGGCATAACTCCCTCCCTTATGAGGGAGGGTTGGGGTGGGTGCCAATTGGGGTTTAAAATATTCCTGCAGCGTAAACAACGCATTTTCTTTACTATATAAATATTCCCAAATCGAATGTAAACAGAATCTAAAGGCTACAAGTCTTTTTTGCCCTGCCGGTCTGCCTCAAAGCGCCCTAATGTAACTCAATACATATTGTGTTACATTAGACATACTTTTATATGTCTGAAAC
>CALUPN010000011.1 GCA_944322625.1 Candidatus Gastranaerophilales bacterium
GTATATATGACATATTTTTTTTCAGCATTCTTATATTTATCTTTATTCAGGTAATAAAAATCCAGCTGCGGGTGTCCGACTACTCTTATATTCTCTCCCCTATTAAGCATTATAGAGGAATAATATTCCCGCAAATAATTATCTGCCAGATAATATCTGTTTAATACCGTCCTAAACTCCATCTCCGGCATGGTTTCATTAACACAGGCAGATGTATAGTATGGGACATAAGCCGTAAGGGCAAAATTTGAACAATACTCGGGACTATGCTTAGGGTGGCAGTAAAAAGACAGCTGATAAAAAACATAATCCGGTTTAAACTTTTTAAGAGAAATATATTTATCGCGTTTTAAATCATAGCCGAGCTCAACCCTCATACCCTTATCTTTAAAAAATTGGTATGTATTTTTTAGCTCATCTATAGTCTGTACACGCTTTATATTATCAGTGTATAGTCTTGATAGAACAATCAAAGGTTCAAACCTATCGTCCTTATCAAGCAAGTCATACAAGCTCTGGTATTTCCATCTGGCATCATCAAAAACATGGAATACAACACGAATTTTCTGCCTGCCTCTAAGCCTCTTTTTTATTCTCCTGTATCTTTTGCTGATTTTATTCAGTTTATCAATCAAAAATTTCTTAAACAATACAGCTTTATAATGCCATAGATTATTATTTAAAGTCAGATAAAAAGATGCTGTCAAAACATTCAAAATCCAATTGTTGTAAGGCGAGAGTTTTACAACAGCCCCTATTCTTTCAGCAAAATTCGGAACAAGAAGCGGTTCAAAATGAGTAATTCCAGAAAAATTTTTGTCATATTGAAGCTGGTAAAGCAGGTTAAAATACTTAAGCACAGTTACTAATATACATTCGGGAGAATACTTTTTTATTAACTCGGGCGGAATAATTTTATACCCTTCATACAATTCACCTTCCTGCCGTATTTCGAATTTCTTATCGGAAATTCCTATAATATTTAATTTTGACAGGTCATAGTGCTTATTTATATATGAAAAAAATTCGCCGGCTCCATAAATAATTATTTTCTTATCTTTAAGCTTCTTCTCTAATTTTTTCAAATATTTTCTTAAGTTATGACTATTTGCAATCTGTTGATAATCCATCGGTTACTTTTTCCTGATTTCTACTACCAAATGTCCGCCTCCGGCCGGCATGGAATATAGGACTCTTAGGATATTTTTTAACGGCTTCATAAGCTTTGCTAAGAAAAAATGTTTATATCTCCGGCTCATATAAGGCGAATAAATCTTATCCCTTAAACTATAAGTTCTTATTTTAAATTCAATATCCGGTATTACTGCTAAATACTCTTTCAGCCCCTTTTTGCTGAAAGCCCACAGATGTCTTGGAGGGGCTAAATCAAAAGCAGTTTTCGATGAGTGTAAAATTCTTTCAACATCTAAACGAGAAAAACTATTTGCCTCCATTAGAGATTTAATGCGATTTTCTTTGTCCTGAAAATCTATCAGCCGCTCTAAAGACAAGCCGTTTGGCATTTGTAAAACAAAAACACCATCATCAGAAAGCAAAGAGATTGCATTCTCTATTAGCGATAATGGATTAGGAAGGTGTTCAATAACATGTCTTGAATATATAAAATCAAATTTTTCAGTCTTATTTGCCGCCAAATTCTTCACATCATCATTAATAACAGCGGAAATCCCAAGCTTTTTTACATACCTGCAAGCCTCAGAATCTAAATCAATGTATGTTGCCTCTCCAAACCCGAATTTTTCAAAAGCAAGAGAAAAATAGCCGTTACCCCCACCTATATCAAGCATTTTAGCATTAGGAGGCAGCTTAAAACTTTCATACCACTTTTTAAAATCATCATTAACAATCAAATCTATATTATCTTCATCAATACAATATTTGAAACCTTTATAATATTCCTTAAGTGTTTTATCATCAGGCATATTATCGACACAGACGGTTTTGCAAAATTTACATTGCTCAATTCTATAACCGTCCAGATTATATATAAATTCCCTCTCTCCGCCGCATAACTGACAATATTTTTTCATGCCTATATTCTAGCATAAAATCTGGATATTTATATGGTATACTATACATTAAGAAACGAATTAACGAACGTAATATATGACAAGCAGTTTAATAGATAAACAATTATATAACGAAGAATATTTATTGGAGTTAAAATCAAAAATAAAAAAGGATAGAAAAAATTTCCTTTTCTTGTATTGGCCCTTTGGTAACTATGTTTATGAAGAGCTTGAGAAATCTTCGAAAAATATAAATATAATACAGTTATCTTTGTTTAAATTATTTAATGTAAAGGATAGAATAGAGCTTGGTAATTTGTTTACAGATTTTTGTTTGACTTATTTTAAAACTCTGGAAAAAATAATAAATGAAAATTTTAAAAACGAATACATAAATGGCGTACTGGTGACTTCTGATTGGCAGGGTACACTCCGTCAAATAGTATCATGTTTCAAATATGCAGATATCCCTGTTTTATGTGTTGTTCATGAAGGTGTCTTTCAGGATAGAAAGCAATTTTATGCAGGTAAAAAACCGATTGCCGATTATATATATGTTTGGGGAGAGTTACTAAAATCCGTATTTATAGAACGAGGTTATGATAAAAATCATATCCATGTAATAGGTTCTATTAAGCTTAATAATTATAAAAAGTTTTGCCCCAAAATAACCCGCGAAGAGTTTTTTAAAAAACTAAAACTGGATTCAAATAAAAAGACTATATTATATTGCTGTCAGCTCTGTGATATACAATGGGGAGAGCAAGGGTATGCATTAGCACAGCAAGAAAACATTATAAAAAGTCTAATAAAAATCGCAGAAGAATGTAATTATAATTTGATAGTAAGAAATGGGCCGGCTTTTCCCAGAACAATACTGTCGGATAGTATTGTAGAAACTATAAAGTCTTCAAATAATTGTATTGTTGATGGTGAAAACGCAAATAATACTACGACTAAATATATTACAGAACCAGGAGACAGTATTTATTATAGTGATATTATTGTTGGCATGAATACTACAATGCAATTAGAAGCAAGTTTATTAAACAAACCCGCAATAGTTGCCGGATTTTTCGATTTTAATACTAAATGGCATGATGAGCTGGGCTTACCTTTATGTAAGAATTATAATGAATTGAAAGAGTGTATATTAAAGCATATTAATAGCAAAAGTCTTATCGAGAAAAATAGAAAGCCGCTTATGTATAAAAACTATGGCTATTCTGAAGATAAAAATTATTTACCGATAAGAAATTTAGAAGAGGAACTAGGAGGCATCGGAAATAAATCATGCCGGAAGATTTAAAACAATATTTAGAAAAGCATAATTTTTCAAAACAGTTGAAAAACCTGAAGAAAAAATTACAAAATAAAACTGTTATAATTTATGGTACCGGAAAATTATTCCAAACAATAATAGAAAATTACGATTTAACCGGGCTGAATATTATTGGCGTTACTGATAAAAAGTACATTATTGAGGATCAAGGAAAATTTGATTTTGGATATAAAATAATTCCATATAGTAATTTATACAATCAAAAAGCTGATTATATATTATTGGCAGTAAAAGAATACTGTTCTGTACAAACCTATTGCAAACAATACTTCGATTCTAATAAAATAATTCCACTTGTCAAGCATAGTATATTCTCAATATTATCAAAGGGGACTAAACAAACAATATGCAAGAAAAATAATACAATAGTGTTAATAAAAAGAAACGGTAAAAAAATCTATAATCCAAAGATTAAAAATTTAACAGTAAGTTTTAGAGGTTGTAATAACTATATTGAAATTCATGAACCCTTTATAATTTATGTAAAAATGAAAATATCTTGTTCCGGTAATAGTTCAATAAAAATAGAGGCTAACAACAAATATTCGGAGTGTAATATCTACATCGGAAACCATAATACCTTAGCAATCGGAAAAAATACCACTATAGGTGGGGCTGAATTCGTATTATATTCAGGTCAAGGGACCAAAATTACAGTTGGTGATGATTGTATGATAAGCACTAATGTCCAAATCAGAACTTCCGATGGACATTCTTTGTATGATACAAATAGTAGAAAATTAATTAATCCTAATACTGATATTATAATTAATAATCATGTATGGATAGGTACTAGAAGCTTGCTTCTTAAGGGAACAGTATTACCCCCTAATTCCGTGGTAGGAGCAATGTCACTTGTTAACAAAACTTTTGAAGAACCAAATAGTTTAATAGCGGGTATACCGGCTAAAATTATTAAAAGAAACATTAATTGGTCACGTCAATATCCTCCTGAAACTTGTAGTATTAGTTAAATGAAAGGTCAATATGAATAACTTAAAACAATATTTAGAAAAACACAATTTTCCAAAACAGTTAAAAAATTTGAAAAAGAAACTAAAAGATAAAACCGTTATAATTTACGGCACCGGAAAATTATTCCAAACAATAGTAGAAAATTACGATTTATCAGGGCTGAATATTATTGCAGTTACGGATAAAAAATATGATTTTGAAACCGAGGTTAAAGAAGAATTCGGCTATCCGGCAATTCCTGTCGAGTATTTGAGATCATATTATGCGGATTATGTTCTTGTTGCAACTCAAAATTATTATCCAATTATGGAATCCCTGTTAAATAATTATTATAGTCACAAATATTTACCACTTGTAGAAACTTTTACATTCTTCCATGTTCTGAGAGATTGTAAAAGAATGCAAAAACATATTACTTTTATGGGACATACATTTGTACTGCCGTTTTCTGTTCAAGATAAACTGCTTGCATATACGGAGTTATCATTACGGAATAAATTACAACAAAAATTATATGATATTGCAAGAGAATCATCGGCAAGATATATTATCAATAACATGATTACAGCACCATCTTTTGACAGTTCATATGATTTATTGAGCTATGCCCTGAAACAAGTCAAAAATGAAGGTTTCTATATGGAATTTGGAGTATTTAAAGGAAGATCTATTAACCATATTGCAAAAAGTGTTCCAAATAAAACAATTTATGGTTTTGACAGTTTTGAAGGGCTTCCGGAAGCTTGGGATTCATCTCATCTAAAATCACATTTTAAGATGAACAGACTTCCTGAAGTCAGAGAAAATGTTAAACTCATTAAAGGATTTTTCGATCAATCATTGCCTAAATTTATGAGTGAAAACGGTGAGTTTAAATCTGCATTTATACATTGCGATAGTGATTTATACTCGTCAGCTAAAACCATGTTTGATAATTTGAAGAATACAATCCAATCTGGAACTGTTATCGTATTTGATGAGTACTTTAACTACCCTAATTGGGAAAATGGCGAATATAAAGCTTTTCAGGAATTTATTAAAGAAAATAACTTAAAATATAAATACTTAGGTTATGTAGATAAAGATATTATTTCATATTCATCACAGGTAGCTGTACAGATTATATAATCTGCTACCAGTTTAATTCTTCAATATTCCCTTCAAATGGGGTATCAGCATACGTGCGCGAAAATTCCAAATCTCTTGGAAAGTATTTTCTAAGTTTTTTGATATCACCGGCATCATATACGATTGCGTCTAAATTAACTTTTTTGCTTTTTTTAACAATAACGCTTATATCATAATTTATACTTTTAACGGACGCATTAGAGCAATCGAATCCGGCAAGAATCAGATTATATAATAAAATCCCTGCATTCCACAATGTAACGTGCCCGCCTACAATCTGGGATTTTAAAGGAGGAACTGTTATTGCTAAAACTCCATCATCATTTAATAAGTCATATATCTTTTTAAGAAAAGTATTGACATTCAATTGATGTTCCAGCACATGAGAACACCATATGCAATCAAATTTTTGATTAAAATTATAAGTATTAAAATCTGCGATAATTGTTTTTAAAGACTTATGATTATTATTTTCAAAATATACTGATTTACCGTAATCAATAGCTGTTACAATCTTACCCGCATTAAGAAAACTATCGGCAAAGTAGCCGTCACCACAGCCAAGATCAAGAACTGTTGTAAACTTATAATCTTTTAACAATTTTTCAAGCGCGCAACTTCCTTCTATATACTCTTTTTTTCTCATAAGCAAAGTCGGAACAATAAGCGACAAAACAGGTTTATCTTCATTTGGCGTATTAGTTAATAATTGGTACTCTAAATAATCATATACCACGAAATTTCTATACAAAGATACTAAAATTACATCAAAATCAAACTCCTTTAACTCCTCAGGTGTGAGAGCCTTATACCCAGATGGATTTGTATCTTTTGATAGTTCAAATTTTTTATCACAAATCCCTACAATATTCAAACCCGATAAATCAAAATGTTTTTGCAGTGTTTGAAAGAATTCACCGGCACCATATAATACAACTTTTTTATCTTTGTACCTAGTAACTAATTTATCTATCTGTTCTTGTGCATTTACTTCTTTGTAATATTTTAAATAATCCATAACCCTCTCTGTTTAAGTTCAGTAAATAATTTGTACGTAATTCGGGATATCTGACCGATTTAGTTATGTTTTTCCTGTTTTTATTATAGATGTTAATAATGATTTAGTAAAGTAAGATTATTAATCTGTTACGTGATATTCACCGAGCCTGCGTCTGTTCCGGTTGGCGTTTCTTTTATAAAATTTATTTTCCATTAACTTCTCAACCTCAATCAGCACCCACCCCAGCCCTCCCTCAAAAGGGAGGGAGTAATGCGCACGCTTAACGTACAACACTCCTTCCCTTGAGGGAAGGCCGGGATGGGTGCTAACCCGTAAGGGAAAACCAAGAGCTGTATAGTAGACTTCAGTCTGCCGCAATAAAATATATTTCTCCTCAACTTCTAAACTTCTGAACTCCTAACCCTCAATTATCACCCACTCCAGCCCTGTCTTGGATTTGCTCCACGCTCACAGAGCTTCACCTTCAAGCCTCACGGCCTAGCCGGTTTAGTCTGTTCGCTATCCGGACTACCGTCCGTCCGCAAATCCGCTCCCTCAAAAGGGAGGGAGTAATGCGCACGCCTAACGTACAGCACCCTTCCCTTGAGGGAAGATTGTAATTTTTTCCCGGCGAAAAAGCAAATTCAAGATAAGAAGTACAAGCGGGTGATGTTAAAATAAAAACTTAAGCCTCAGAAATTTTCCGAAACAACAGTTATTCTTAAACCATAATTCAATAAACTGCCAATCTTCAATAAAACTAAGCTTCACTTTCAGCCGGAAGCATATTCTTCGGAATATATTCTTCTTCCTCTTCCTGCGGTAGATTAATAGGCAAACGGAAACCGAATGTCGAGCCTTCCCCTTCTTTTGAGTTTACAAAAACTTGACCGTGATGATGTTTTTCAACAGTCACTTTTACCAGATGAAGCCCCAAGCCGGTGCCTTTTACCGTATGCGTTGCATTTTCCACCCGATAAAATCTGTCAAAGACCTTTTTCTGGTCTTTTTCCGAAAGTCCGGGACCTTGATCTTCTACGCTTACTTCTACATATTCTCCGTCACGGGAGCGTTCAACACGGATTTTAATACGTTTGCCGTCTGGTGAATATTTTATAGCGTTTGATAAAATATTCATAAATGCACGCGAAATGCTGTCTATATTTACATATATTTCAGGCAAATCCGGCTCCTTCATAATCGAAATTGTCAAATCATGTTCTTTTGCAAGAACCTGAACTTGATTAACCGCATCTTCCACAATCTCAATAATGTCAGTTTTGGTCTTTTCGAGATGGACATTTTGAGCTTCATAGCGTGAAAAATCAAGAATATCATTAACCATACGGTTAAGTCTTATAATTTCCTGATTCATAACCCCGATGAACTCCCGCTGAGTATTAAAGTCGAAATCATTTCCGTAACCGTATAAAGTATCAATATAACTTCTCAAAACTGTAACAGGCGTTCTGAGTTCGTGCGATACATTTGAAATAAAATTAGAACGAAGTCTGTCCATCTCAACGTCTTTTGTTACGTCAATCAGAACAATAATATACCCGACATAAGAATTCGAACGCGTAAACATCGGAGAAATCAAGCATTTAAGCACTTTACCGTCTATTTCTATATTGAAAGGTACCGGTGTTCCGTCATCATCCAGAGGCGTGTCTTTAAACCGGGTAATTTTATCCGAAAAACAAAATTCTCCGCTTGAATCACAAAACTGCTGAATTTGTGTTCCTAAAATATCCTTTTCTTCAACTTCAAGCAGTTTTTTCGCATAGTTATTAACCATAATGACTTTATCGTGATTATCGCAAACAACAACTCCGTTTACTATGCTCATTAAAACAGCTTCCAGTTTATTTCTCTCAAAAGTAAGGCTTTCAATTGTTTGTTCATTATATCTGCTGAGTTTTTCAGACATATCATTAAATGCCTGATAAAGTTCAAGCACTTCTTTATCAACATCCCGTTCATCAATCTTATACCCGAACTCTCCGGTTGAAATCTTTTTAACCCCCTGATAAAGCTTTCTGAGCTCACGGGTAATGATAGAGGAGTTCATATAAATAATTCCGGCAATGACAAGCCATGCTATCACAAACACAATCGCGAGAGATGTGTTGGAAGCGGCGGAAACTTTATCCATAATATTTCCGCTTAAGCCGACTGTAACCGAACCTACATTTTGAGAAGAAGCCAAGTTCTTGACTTCCATCGGCGAGCTTACTATAATTCTTGCCCTTTCAGCCTGTTCCGGATAATCATCTTTGCTTGAATAAATAATTTTAGATTTATTATCCTTGAAAATTATAAAAGCAATATCATTATTACTGTTTAAAACAGAGATTGAATTTGCTCTTAAAGCATCATATTTTGCAAGCTCAGGTACATCTTTCGTAACCTCAACCCCTTCAATAGCAAGAGTTTTTGAAAGAACCTGCGCAAAATTCTTATAAGCACTGTTCATATTTTGGCTTACGCTATAAGTAGCAAAACCTGCCGAAAGAAGTATAAATACGGTACTCACTCCAAGCCCTGCAAGTATAAGCCTGGTTTGAGCAGTCATTCCCTTCTTCTTAGCTTTGTTTTTATCTTTATAGTCGGCACCGGTTTCCATACCGAAATTATATCATGTAAACTTTTCTTAAGCAATCTTAACTCAAAGTCGAACGAAAAATTATTTTATATATTACAAAAACTGCAAATTTTAAACCAATCCCTCTTTTAAAGCCTTGACAGCTGCTTGAGTTCGGTCGTCAACGACAAGTTTTTGTATGATATTACAAACATGCGCTTTTGCAGTATGTTCACTTATAGTGAGCGTTTTAGCAATTTGGCTGTTTGATTGCCCGTCTACAACAAGCTTTAAGACTTCGTATTCTCTCTGAGTCAAATTTGCATGATGTTCTTTAAAAGCACTTCTTGACAGTTGGCGTGAAGGAATAATACCGCAATTTTTATCACGAATAAACGGTACAACATGAGGGTCAATCCACATTGCCCCTTCTTTTACCATTTTTATAACACTCATTAAAAAATCCGTACTTATATCCTTTATCACATATGCACTTGCTCCGGATGTTAAAGATGCAGTCAGTTCTTCTTCCGATATATGTGATGTCAGCATTATTACTTTTATATTATTGTTGTTTTCAAGAATTTGTTTTGCGGCATCAATACCTGAAATATCGGGCAGTCCGATATCCATAAGAACTATATCCGGCTTTATTAATTTTGATTTTTCAACAGCTTCTTTTCCGTTTACGGCTTCGCCTATTATATCCATTTCAGGATAATCGCAAAATAATGATTTTATTCCGATACGCATTAATTTCTGGTCTTCGACAAGCAGTATTTTTATCTGCATAAAACCTCCTTTCCAAAAACATATGTTTTTTCATATAAATATTAAGTCGGTTTATCTGCAGATTAAATTGCTGCAATTAATTCTGTATTGATAATGTTAAGCTTTTTAAATTCAGAAATATTTTTTTAATGTTTCCTGTAAATCAACTATTTTCAGATGATTTTCAAGCATCGCCTGATTTCTGTATTCATAAGCATTCTCGTAATTATCGTTACAATCGATTGCCAGATTTAAATATTTTATTGCCTCATCTAAATTATTCTGAATATAATAAACTATTCCGATTAGAGTATATTCCGTCTCTTTACACTCGGAAAATTCAAGAGCCTTGTGATAATATTCCAGAGCCTTTTCATACTCTTTCTTGAATTGATAAACGCACCCCAAACCTCTTAAGACCGCCGGGTTTTGGGGATTAACCCCAAAAGCTTCTCTTAAGGTTTCCAGGCTTGTGTCGTAGTCATATTTATCATATTCCCGCTTAGCTTTTGTAATTAATTTAATAAGCTTTACTTTTGCGGTCATATTTTTCAAACGAACCGCTATTTTTTTCAGAATTTCGGACTCAAGTGACATGGCATTTATACCGTATGCATTTTTTCAAAAATGCCTTTTTTCTGAACCCAAATTTCAACCTCAAGCTTATTCCCCTCTTCAACCAACATATTTTTAAGTTCTTTAAAATTTAGTTCCGAATTTCTGATATCACACAACATAAACATTACAAAATGTCCTTGCATAAGTGTTTGTTTAATATCTTCTATATTAACTTTATATCGGGCAAGAACATTTGAAACTCCGGAAACAATTCCCACTTTATCCGCGCCTGATACGGTAATAATAATTTTGTAATCATCCATAGCAGTATATTCTCCTTGTATAAAATTATATTATAGTTTACTGATTAGTTCAAGAACGGCTTATTTCTTAAAGACAGTACCGATAAGTAAATAAAGCAAAACTTGCACCGCAAGCGTAAAAATGCGAATTTACCCGCTGCAGCCGTTTAAACAAAAATGTCCGTAAGAGCGCAGGAAAGCGTATTTTCTTTGTCTTTTTATCCGTAACAAAGAGAAAATAAAAGAACAAAATTTATAAATTCATACAAATTTTGCTTTTGTGCTACAATAGTAATACAGATGATTAATTTTTGACTTGAGGGGGATTAATGGCACAAGGGTATGACGCTAGTAATATAAGAGTTTTAGAGGGTTTAGAAGCTGTAAGAATGAGACCCGGCATGTACATCGGTTCGACTTCCCAAAGAGGTTTGCACCATTGTATTTACGAAATCGTTGATAACTCAATCGACGAATCACTTGCCGGCTATTGTACGGAAATTCACGTAACCGTTCACAAAGATAACAGTGTAACTGTAGAAGATAACGGCCGCGGAATTCCTGTTGATATTAAACCCGAGACCGGTAAATCAGCCCTTGAAATCGTTCATACAGTACTTCACGCAGGCGGAAAATTCGGCGACGGCGGATATAAAGTATCAGGTGGTTTGCACGGTGTTGGCGCCTCTGTTGTTAACGCGCTTTCTGAAAAAATGGTGGTTGAAGTTTCCCGCGACGGTTATGTTTGGAAACAGACATATTTAAGAGGCGAGCCGACTTCTCCGGTTGAAAAAACTGTTCCGACTACAAAAACGGGTACAAAATCAACTTTCTGGCTTGATCCGGAAATCTTCACTGAAACAACCGAAATCGATGTGGATATTATCGCAACCCGTTTCAGAGAGATGGCGTTCTTAAACAAAGGTTTAAAAATCATTCTTCATGACGAAAAAGACCTGAAAAAAGATGAAACATTCCACTACGAAGGCGGGATTGCAAGTTACGTTCAATTCTTAAATCACAATAAGACCGTAATGTTTGACGAGCCGATTTATATGGAAAAAATAGTCGACAAGATTAAAGTCGAAGTTGCAATGCAATACACAGATTCTTATAATGAGTCGATTTTGTCTTTTGCAAACAATATTAATACTCATCAGGGAGGAACTCACTTAACAGGGTTCAGAAACGCGATTACCCGTGTCTTGAACGATTACGCAAGAACAAACAAAATCCTTAAAGATTCCGAACAAAACCTCTCCGGAGATGACGTCAGAGAAGGTTTGACGGCGATTGTTTCGGTTAAGATTGAAAACCCTGAATTTGAAGGCCAGACAAAAGAAAAGCTCGGCAATTCAGAAGTTATGGGTGCCGTTCAGGATGTTGTTAAAGAAAAATTACAGGAGTGGTTAGAGTTTAATCCGAAGCTTGCAAAACTTATTATTGAAAAGACTCTGCAAGCGCAGAGAGCCCGCGAAGCTGCCCGCAAAGCAAGAGAGCTTACAAGAAGGAAATCCGTTCTTGAAAACTCAACTCTTCCGGGAAAACTTGCCGACTGTTCAAACAGAGAACCTGAAAAATGCGAAATCTATATCGTTGAGGGTGATTCAGCAGGCGGTTCGGCTAAACAGGGCAGAAACAGAATGTTTCAGGCAATCCTGCCTTTAAGAGGTAAAATTCTTAACGTTGAAAAAGCAAGATTAGATAAGATTTATGCAAATAACGAAATTCAATCTATGGTTCAGGCGTTCGGGATTACGATTAGCAAGAATGAGGACGAGTTTAACTTAGAAAAACTCCGTTACCACAAAATCATCATCATGACCGATGCTGATGTTGATGGTGCGCATATTAGAACGCTTCTTTTAACATTCTTCTTTAGATATGCAAAACCGCTTATTGAAAACGGTTACGTATATATTGCCCAGCCGCCTTTATTTAAGGTTACAACAGGCAAAACAGCAGAGTATTTATATGACGAGCATGCGCTTGATAAGATGTTAAAAGAGCGCGGAATTAAGTCTTTGAGCCTTTCTGATAAGACAAAAACTAAGGTTAAGACAGGAGATGAGCTTTTAACGCTTTTAGCGAACATGTCTGCTTTCTATAAATCTTACAACAACCCGATTTTGAATATTATTCCGTCGGTTGTGCTTAGAGGGCTTATACGTTCTGAAGTTAAGCCTGAAGATTTTGAAGACCAGGCTAAGATGGATGAAGTTGTAGCTTATCTTAACCATTATTTGAAAGACCATGCCGAAAACTACAATATTGCGGAAGCTAAAAACTATTCGGTTTCTTTAAAATACAGTCCGGAAGTTGCAAGATACGCAATCCAGCTTGACATGTTTGAAAACGAGCATGAACTTATTACGGCAAATATTATCAAGAGTAACGAGTTTAAGCGATTGAAAAATTCTTATCCTCTAATCCGTGATTTCTTGATAGAAGAAGAAAAGATGCTCATTTTAGAGACTGAAAACGGCGAAGTTGAAATTACATCTTTTGAACAGTTGCAGAAGATTGTAGATGACAGAGGCCAAAAAGGTTTGGCTATTCAGCGATTCAAAGGTTTAGGCGAGATGATGCCGGAGCAGCTTTGGGAAACAACTATGAACCCTGAAACAAGAACGCTTCTGAAAGTTAATATTGAAGATGCTATGATGTGTGATCAGCTTTTCGATATTCTTATGGGCGACAAAGTCGAGCCGAGACGTGATTTTATTGAAGCCAATGCCGTTTACGCTACAAATATCGATACATAGAGGTAAGTAGAGTAAATGAGGGGGTAAATGAAGGGGTAAATGAGAATAATCATTATCGGAGGCGGTGCCTGCGGCGCGAGTGCGGCTGCAAGAGTTAGAAGGCTTGATGAAAAAGCTGAGATTATAGTTCTGGAAAAAACCGGCGAGATTTCTATTGCAAACTGCGGACTTCCTTATTATACATCGGGGGTTATTGCAGAGAGAGACGAAATGTTTGTATCATCAGTACAAAAATTCAAGAGCTGGTTTAATATTGATGTGCGTTTAAACAGCGAAGTTGTTAAGATTAATCCTGATGAAAAGAGTGTGGAATTAAAAAGCGGTGAAAAGCTTACGTATGATAAACTTGTGCTTGCACAGGGTGCAAGGCCGGTTGTTCCTGATTTTCCCGGCATGTCATGGGAAAAAGTTTTCACAGTCAGAACCCTTTTAGATGCAGACAGGATTAAGGCCTATATCAAAGACAACAAGGTTAAAAAAGCTGTTGTAATCGGCGGCGGATTTATCGGAATAGAGATGGCCGAAAACTTTATTGAGATGGGGCTTGAGACGACGCTTATTGAGGCTCAAAGTCAAATTCTTGCGCCGGTTGATTATGAAGCGGCGGCTTTTGTCCAGAACGAAATGCGGGATAGAGGAGTGGAGCTTATTCTATCTGATGCGGTAAAAGAATTCAGCGGGGATAGGATTATTCTTAATTCCTCAAGAGAGGTTGAATTTGATATAGTAATAATGGCAATCGGGGTAAGGCCGGAATTAGGTTTGGCGAAATCTGCAGGGCTAGAGGTTAACCGCGGGATTATTGTAAACGAATATATGGAAACCTCTTGTACTGATATTTACGCAGGCGGTGACGGAGTTGAAATCAAGGATTTTGTAACGGGTGAAAATACGCTCATTCCGCTTGCAGGGCCGGCTAACAGGCAGGGAAGGATTATTGCGGACAATATTTCCGGACTAAAATCTACTTACAAAAATTCGCAGGGTTCTTCTGTTTTAAAAGTATTCGGCCTCACTGCGGCTTCAGTTGGAAACAACGAGAAACAGCTTAAGGCAAAAGGGATTAGTTATTGGAAAACGATTATTTTCGGCCGTGACCATGCCGGATATTATCCGAATTCCTGCCAGATTATGTTTAAGCTATTGTTTTCACCTGAGGGGGAAATCCTTGGTGCACAGGCAGTCGGTAAGGAGGGGGTTGAAAAAAGAATTGATGTAATATCATCTGTCATGAGAAACGGCGGGGGAGTTCAGGAACTTCTCGACAGCGAATTATGCTATGCGCCTCCGTATTCTTCTGCTAAAGATCCGGTTAATATTCTCGGAATGTGCGCGGATAATATATTGAAAGGATTTTTTAAACCTGCTTTCTTTGAAGATGTTGAAGGAAGTTATCTGATTGATGTTAGAGCAAAAGAGGTTTTTGAGACTAAGACAATTCAAGGTGCCGTTAATATTCCGATAAGCGAGATTAGAGGCCGGCTGGATGAAATCCCTAAAGACAGAAAGGTTATTTTATTCTGTAATACAGGGCATACAAGCTATATTGCGGCAAGAATTCTTGAGCAGGCAGGATTTAATAATGTTTATTCTCTAACGGGCGGAATTGTTTTGTATCAGGAAATCAAAAAAGATAAACAATCTGACAGTGATAAAATTGTTTTAAAAGTTTAAAAAATATCTTCTAAATACTTTATAGTAATCTCTAATCAGAATTACCGGTATTTTATACCGGTAATTCACTTTTTTATTTTATAAAATTTACCGGTACGAAAAGTTATATTGTCAATACATTTTCTTTGAAAATAAAACGTAAATTTTTGTTAATATGAATTATTTAGAATAAACACGGGGAGCATGGGCAATTGTAAAAATTTCTACCAAATTCTTTACTTGATAAAAAGATATGAAAATTATACTATATATACATACCTGAAAGGAGTGATGGCTACGAGACTCGGGGGGAGTCGAAGATACAAAAAAGATTGAAAATTTTGAAAAATTTACACAAATCAATATTAAGACATTTACCTTAACTAAGAGGAGATATTTATTACAAACCAAAAGGAGATTTGAGGACAAAACAGATTTTTTGGGGTAGGAGATTATTGGGTTAAAAGGGTCTTTCATAATTTGAGAGACTCTTTTTTATTTTAATATGATACAATTAAATTTATGGAAGAAAAGCAAACAAAGAAAGTAATCGGTTTGATGTCAGGTACGTCATGCGATTCCGTCGATGCAGGGTATTGTGAAGTTCATCCCGATTTATCGGTTAAATTAATCAAAGGTATAAATTATCCTTATCCTGAACATATAAGAGCTTTAATTTTTTCGGCTTTTAGGAATGAACTGAGTGTAAAAGATTTGTGTCGACTGAATTTTGCCGTAGGGGAATGTTTTGCAAATGCCGCAAAAGAATTGATTAAAGAATTCGGGAAACCTGATTTTATATCAAGCCACGGCCAAACGGTTTTTCATTATCCGTTTGACGATAAAATTGATAATATTTCATTAAAAAGCACGCTGCAAATAGGAGAAAGCGCGATAATTTCGGAAGAAACAGAATGCATGACAATTTCTAATTTCAGAGAAAAAGATATTGCCTGCAAAGGACAGGGCGCTCCCCTTGTTTGTTTTGCCGATGAAAAATGGTTTAAAAATGCCCTCGTACAAAATATCGGCGGAATTTCCAACGTAACCGTAATATCGGATGAGTATGAGACTTTTGGATTTGATACCGGGCCGGGAAATATCATGATTGATTATTGTACTCAGAAATTTTTTAATAAAAAATATGATACGGACGGAAAAATCGCCTCTGAAGGTATAGTTTCCGAAAATTGGTTAAATTGTCTTTTGGAAGATGAGTATTATTTTATTCAACCGCCAAAAACAACAGGCAGAGAATACTTTTCGGAAAAATATATTGAAAATATTTTAAAAACGGCTCCGCAAAATCCTAAAGATATCATAGCCACTCTTACCGCCTTGACAGCCAAAACAATTGCACAAGCCTACGAAAGATTTGTACCTTTCAGATACGATACCGTAATTATCGGCGGCGGAGGAGCGTATAATAAAACTTTAATGAAATTTTTAAAAAGTTATCTGCCGCGCCACGTTCAATTAAAAACACATGAAGATTACGGTATATCAAATAATTTTAAAGAAGTTATGGCTTTTGCCCTACTTGGTTATTGTACTTATTACGGTATTCCGAACAACCTGCCTTCGTGCACCGGCGCGCTAAAACGAACTGTCTTAGGAAAAATTCAATTCGTATAAAAATCTTAAACCTTCCAAAGTCAAATAAGGATTCACGAAATCAAATTTGCGATGCATGTATTTTGAAATCAAATTTGAATATCCGCCGGTTGCTATGATAACGGCTTTTTTACCGAGCTCTTTTTCGCACTGTTCAATCAATCCTTCAATAGCACAGGCAGAACCTCTGATTACCCCCGACAGAATAGCATCGGCAGTATTGTTACCAATTGCGGTATCCACGGTATTTGCTTCAATTTTCGGTAATTTTGAAGTGCTCTTATTTAACGCCCGAAATTGAAGATTTAAACCGGGCATAATTACGCCGCCTATAAATTCACCTGATTTGTTCAAAATATCAAATGTGGTTGCAGTTCCTAAATCTACAATTATTGCCGGTTTAGAATAAAGCACATAAGCACCGCAAGCGTTGGCAATTCTATCCGCGCCTGCCTCTTTAGGATTTTTAAGATTTATCTTAATCCCCAAATTTAACTCTGAATTAAGTATAGCAGAGTTCAGATGAAACACATTATCGCAGGCATGTTTAATAGTATTATTTAATTCATCAACAACAGAGGCGATTATACAAGCTTTAATGTCATACTTTTTCAAAAGCGAATGCAAAAGAATTTCATATTCTTCCTGCGGCAGTTCTTTATCTGATGCCAGTCGAAAAGTATCAAGAATGCTTTCTTCCTCAAATACGCCAAGTGTTATATTAGTATTTCCGATATCAATTGCAAGAAGCATTATACTTCTCCGTAATTGCTCAAAGCTTCGTTGAGCAGGGACTTCATTGCCTCTCGATATTCAATCGGAGTTATTATTTCACATTTATCATCATATCTCAGCAAACGTGACAATAAAATGTCTCTGGTTTCACCCCTGTTAGAAATTGTAATCTCACCGGAGGCGGATTTATCAAGAAGTTGTTCATTTTCTCTCAGTGTATATCTGCAAGCCAAATCTCCTCTGAGTTTATAAACAACCGACGGGTCGCTGAAATTTCTGTTGTATTTTGTTGTAAGTATTTCAATTCCGGAAACTCGTCCCGTATCAATCATTCGTTCACTGCCGTTACATAAAACATTAAAATAAGTTTTCCCTCTGTTTTCAACCATTTTGCAAGGGATACATTCTAATATTTGTTTGTTTTTCAACATCAGATTGATTTTTCTTTTTTCCGAAATTGCTCCGTCAAAAAGCTCCAAAGTAATCCTGTATGAATTTTTTTCAACACGAGCTATTTTCTTATTAGAATACCGATTAAGTTTTGTAATAAACTTGTCAAACAGTTTTACGGCCTTGCTTGTCATAGTTTCTTGAACCATATGCTGCAAATTTTCTATCAGAACGATATCGCTGTTTGAAAGCTCCATTCCGAAAGGTACTCCGGCAACAAAATATTTGTTGTGTATCTTCGGAATATCAAATTCACAAAATCTGCAAGTGTTAATATATTTACTGATTACACTGTTGTTAAAAACAGGCGAACTTTCGTTTGCGTTAAGTTTTGTTATCAGCTCCTGCATTGTATAATTGCCCTGAATCAGTACTTGCAATGTTTTTAGAACTTGCATTGAAGACAGATTTTTTTTCGAAGTAGCTCTAACCATTATATATCTTCCTCATATTTTTTAATTTCCGGATAATTTTCTCTCTGAACTCTTGAGGTTCATGAACAATACAATACGGTCCGAAAGAAAGTATTCTTTGGGTTGCAACAAATTCGTTATGATATTTACCTTCAACCCAGACTCCGTCTTTGCAGGTTTCCACTATAGTTTCATCTTCACCGATTTCGGTTATACAAAAGTTCTTTAAGAAAAATTTTACGCAAGTATAATTAACATCGATTTTACCTTTATATAAAGTTCTTGATAAAATTGATTTTATTCTTTTAATATTAAGGGTTACAGCTTCATTTTTATTGAAATCAAACCCCCACAGATAAATTTTATCATTCTGGAATACCAGTTTTTGCGCCAAAACATCTTTTTGATTAGTTTTCTTTGTATCGGGATTATAATACACAAGCTTTAAAACCTGATTAGTTTGGCAATCTTTCATTAAATCTTTTATAAACTCATGTTGAAAGCTCTTTAATGCCGATATGCCGTATAACTGTTCTTTAATATCCGTTTCCGTAACGTGTTCGGCCAGCTTATTAAATAATTCATCGTATTTGATAAGTATTGATAAATTAGAGACATTTTTAACTTTTTTGTAAACTTTTTTTAAAAGTGAAATCTCTTCCGGCGTTATGTTTAAAGAAAACGGATGTTTTTTCAAAACATATTTAAATCCCGTCTTAGCGGTAGCATGCGTAATTTCACATCCCATCGTACGCAGAGTATTTAAATCAATTCTTAATATATCATTAGAATGATCCGGAAATAAAACTCCGAGTTTAATGAGTTCTGTTCTGATTTCTTCCAAGGTTCTCGGTTTTTGAATTAACAAAGACAAAAGCATAATTGCGCGTGCTCCCGTCAATGAAATCTGATTTAGCTCTGTTTTTTCGGTTATATTTAACACAAAAATTCCTCTCTGTTTATTTTAGGTACTAATATTATTTACATAAATTCAACAAATATTCAATCGTATCTTCACAAAAATATTTATCTTTAGCGCTAAAAGGCAGAACATCACCTGAAAAATTCCTCTTAACATTTGCAAGAACTGCTGCTTGTTTGCCCTTTGGAATATAATCAATTTTAGTTACTATTGTAAATATCGGTAAATTATAAGCTTCAACCCATTCTCGCATAGCATAATCATTTTTTTGAATATCATGTCTTGCATCTATAAATTGAATAAGTGATTTAATTTGATTTCTTTTTAAAAGGTATTCTTCCAAATATTTTTGCCAACGGGCTTGGGTTTCGCGTGAGATTTTTGCATAACCGTAACCGGGAAGATCCGCTATCATAAATTCGTCGGAAAAGTTAAAAAAGTTTATCAGTCTTGTTTTCCCCGGAGTATTAGATGTTTTTGCAAGCTTTTTATTGTTGCATAACATGTTAATAAATGAGGACTTGCCGACATTGGAACGTCCCAGAAGCGGAAATTCCGGAAGGTTTGTGTCAGGGCACTGAGAAAGCTTTTCAGCACTTATTATAAAATTTGCATTAAGCTGTTTCATGTTCTTTTTCTTTCCGCTCTTTTTGTTTTGCCCTGTATGTTACAAGAGATAAAAGATTATAGAGCTTTTCATTATTAACTACGGTAAGCTGCGCTTTATCTTTCATTAAACTTACATCAACGGAGGGCTTTTGCGCGAATATATTATCTGTTTGTATACTGACAATTTGTATAATGTTGCTTTTTAGTATACTCAGGGGTTCTTTTAGAAATGTTTCAAAAGTTTTAAATATATTCATAATTCAAGCTTCCAAGTTTAGTATAGATATTGTATAATAGATTAGGGGAAATGTAAATCATACAATGAACGAGCAAGAAAAAGAGTATGTGGAAGAGTTTAAAACATATTTGAGTGCGGAAAAAAATTTTTCTGTTTGCACTTTGAAAGCGTATTCTTCAGATATTATCAGCTTTATATTATGGCTTGACGGTTATGATTGTCTTTCCGTTGATTTTAATAAACTCAGAGAATATTTGCATTTTATACAAAGATTTGATTATAAAAAAACTACGGTAGCGAGGAAAGTAGCTTCAATAAGAACTTTTTATAAATTTCTTTTTCGTGAAAGGTACATAGATTCTGATCCGGCTTTGTCACTGTCGGCTCCGAAACGTCCGAAATCACTTCCGAAGTTTTTAACTCCGGAGGAAGTTGAAAAGATTTTAAATAACGTTAAAATTGAAACCCCGGCCGGCTTCAGAAACAGAGTTATTCTGGAGTTGTTGTGGGCGACAGGAATGCGTGTTTCTGAGTTAAGCAATCTTAATTTCGGAGATTTGAATCTTGACGAGAATGAAATCCGGGTTTTCGGAAAAGGTGCCAAAGAGAGAATTGTTCTTGTTTCTGACAGAGCAAAAAATTATTTAATTCAGTATATAAATTCGGCACGCAAGCTTATAGCACCGAATTATGATACGGGAGAAATTAATGATAATACGCCGCTTTTTATTAATAATACGGGGTTTCGCCTACAGAATAAAACAATAAGAAAAGCTATAAATGAAACAGTTGAAAAAATTGAACTTCCCAAAAAAGTTACGCCTCATGTTTTTCGGCACAGTTTTGCGACAAAGCTTATAGAGAACGGGGCAGACTTAAGAGTTGTACAGGAACTTCTCGGACATGCCGGCATTTCAAATACACAAATTTATACACATATTTCAATGAAGCATATGAGAGATGTTTACGAGAATGCTCATCCGCATGGCAATGTTTAAAATGCTGCTGCTTTATAAGATAATTTTTTGCGAAGCGAACTCAAATCAGCGATTTTACACTACAGGTTTTACCCTTTCGGGCCGGCACCCATCCCAACCTTGTCTTGGATTTGCTCCACGCTCACAGAGCTTCACCTTAAAGCCTTACGGCTTGGTCGGTTTATTTTGTTCTCTATCCGGACTTTCATATTTTCCTTCTTATTTACCCCCTCCCCGAAATCAAAGATTTCGACCCTCCCACACAGAGGTCAATCTGTCGGGGATGGTAGGCTATACGCCTGGTGTGCGCAAAGCCCCCCCCCTTTTTTTGAGGGAAGGTTGGGATGGGTGCCGGTTGATTCTAAGGGCTAAATTTTGTAAAGATTGTAACAAAAAGTCAATTTTTTGAGAGCAAATGTTTTTATCTATATATAGGGATACACTAAATTAGGAGATTAAATTATGGCTGTCGGGGCAAGAGATTATATTGACAAGCTGCTGGTCAAAAAATATGCAGATGAAAAAGTGGATAATCACGAAGCAATGGAGTCTATGGTTAATCCGGAAAAAATGCTTGAAGCTATGAATGATGTTGCAATGATTCAGAGAAATATGTTTATGCTTTCACAAAAATTAAATTCCGCCTGCTATGCAATTAATGCAAAAGCGGCCAGATATAAAGACAAAAAAGTTGCGGAATAACCGTTTATACCGAATAGGCAAAAGCTATTCATTAACATGTTCCAGCGCCATTTCTAATATTGTTCTTACATGATGATCACTAAGTGCATAAAAAACATTTTTACCGCGTTTTTCGGCTTTTACAAGTTTTGAGCTTCTTAATATTTTCAGCTGATGAGAAACTGCGGACTTTGTCATATTAAGAAGTGCCGCTAAATCTCCGACACACATTTCATTCTCTTCCAAAGCCCATAAAAGTTGTATTCTTGTACTGTCACCCATAAGTTTAAAAAAATCCGAAAGGTCGTACAAAAGTGTGGTAGCCGGCATTTTTACAATATTATCGCTCATATTGTCATTATAATTGAACAGTTGCTCAATTGTCAAAATGTTGTAAAGAATTGTAACATTACGCCTTGACAGTTGAACAGTTGTTCAACTATAATATATGTAAGAGGTAATTAATATGTGCGAACACGAAGAGCATTATCACGAACATGATGAACACGGACAAAATTATATAATATTACGGACAATTATTGCACTTGCACTTTTTGCCTGCGGTTACAAGCTGAAACCGCTTTTTATTCTTGCATATTTGATTGCGGGCGGTGATGTTTTATACAAAGCGGTAAAAAATATTGTTAAAGGACATGTATTTGACGAAAACTTTCTCATGTCAATTGCTACAGCGGGCGCTCTGGCAATTAAAGAATTTCCGGAAGCCGTTGCTGTTATGATTTTATATCAAATCGGAGAGTATTTGCAGCATAGAGCTGTTGAAAAATCAAGACATTCGATTAGCAAGCTTATGGATATAAGACCTGATTATGCAAACCTGAACGGACAAAAAGTTGCACCGCAGGAAGTTAAAATTGGAGATATCATAACAGTTAATCCGGGTGAGAAAATTCCGCTTGACGGAGTTGTAATTGACGGTTTGGCATCCGTTGATACTTCGGCTTTAACCGGAGAGTCATTGCCGAGAAGTATAAAAGAGGGTGATACAGTCCGGAGCGGATGTATAAATCTTGATGGGGTTCTAAAGATAAGGGTTACAAAAGAATTCGGAGAGTCGGCGGCTTCTAAGATATTGGAGCTTGTGGAAAATGCGTCATCAAAAAAAGCTAAGACCGAAAATTTTATTACAAAATTTGCAAGATATTACACTCCGTTTGTTGTATTTTTGGCTTTGTTTATCGCATTCATACCGCCATTATTCTTTAAAGGTAATTGGATAATACGAGCGTTAACTTTTCTTGTAATTTCCTGCCCGTGTGCACTTGTAATATCAATTCCGTTAAGCTTTTTTGCGGGAATAGGCGGAGCTTCCAAACAGGGAATATTAATTAAAGGAAGCAGCTATTTGGAAACACTTGCAAAAACGAAAACCGTATTATTTGATAAAACGGGGACTCTGACAAAAGGCGTGTTTAAAGTTACGGGAATAAATTCACAAAACCCGGATATGCTTAAGTATGCTGCTTACGCCGAAAGTGCTTCGAGCCATCCGATTGCACTTGCAATTAAAAAGGCTTACGGCCAAGAAATTCCGGAAGGGATAAAAATTAAAGAAATGGCCGGTAAAGGTATACAAGCAGATATAGAAGGGCATGAAATTCTTGCGGGAAACGCAAAACTTGTAAATCCGCCGGAAAACGCAAACAAAGCGGGAACGATAGTCTATATTTCAATTGACGGAGTTTATCAAGGATATATTGTTATTTCTGATGAAATTAAAGAAGATTCCGAAGAAACAATTGCTAAATTAAGAGAAATGAACATTAAAACGGTAATGCTTACCGGCGATTCCGCAGAGAGTGCCGAAAGAGTTCAGGAAAAACTAAACCTCGATAATGTTTATTCGGAACTTTTACCGGGAAATAAAGTGGAAAAAGTTGAGGATGAAATTAAAAATGCTTCCGGCAGTACGATATTTGTCGGTGACGGAATTAATGATGCGCCGGTATTAACAAGGGCTGATGTCGGTATTGCAATGGGCGGTTTAGGCTCAGACGCGGCGATTGAAGCTGCAGATGCGGTTATAATGGACGATAAACCTTTCAAAGTCGTTAATGCGATAGTTTTAGCAAGAAAAACTATGACAATTGTAAAACAGAATATAGTATTTGCAATCGGAGTTAAAGCGATATTTCTTATTCTCGGAGGTTTCGGAGCGGTTACAATGTGGGGAGCTGTCTTTGCCGATGTCGGAGTATCTCTGCTTGCGGTATTAAATGCTCTCAGATGCGGTTCAAAAAGGGTATCTAAAAATGTTTAGCGGGCAATATTTTTCATTTATTTTAAACTATTTTGTTCAAAATGTTAAATATATCGTTTAAATCGTCTGACACAACAAGCTCTCCTCTTATTTTAGAAGCACCTGCAAAACCGTTCAAATAATAAGGTATAAACTTTCTGCAAAACTTAATCCCGACATCTTCTCCGCGAAGTTCGATTTCTTCAAGCAGATGAGATTTAAATATTTCAATTTTTTCTTCCAATGTCGGAGGCGGAATATATTCGCCATAGTTCAGATAATTTTCAATTCTGTATAGCAAAGACGGGTCTCCTAAAGCCCCCCGTCCTACGGCAATACCGTCTGCTTGTGACTCTTCAAGACATTGGAGTGCAGATTCAACAGAAGTAACATCACCGTTTGCAAAAACAGGAATATCTACATTGCGCTTCAGCTCCGCAATCTTTTTCCAGTCTGCTTTTCCACCGTACATTTGCGCACGGGTGCGCCCGTGAATTGTTATGAAATCAGCTCCGGCTTTCTGCATTCTTTGTCCGAATTCGACAAAATTCATCTCTTCCGAGGTATAACCCAGCCGGAATTTTACACTCAAAGGAATTGTAATTTTTGATTTTACTGTTTTTACGATTTCTTCTGCAAGTTCAGGATTGCGCATTAACGCACATCCGTCAGTACCTTTTACGACCTTATTTACGGGACAGCCCATGTTTATATCAATCATATCGGCAAAATCTTCAAGATACTTAGCACAATTAGCTATCATTTCCGGTTTATGACCGCTGAGTTGATACGAAATCGGAGAATGGTTGTCGTTTCTTGCTGTAATAACGCTGTCTTTTACTTGTGTTAAAGCTTCTGAGCTTATCATCTCTGTTGTCAAAAGACAGGTTTTTGAATATTGTCTTACAAGTGAGCGCAGGACATAATCAGTAATTCCCGCCATCGGGGCCAGGGAAACACGGCTTGAAATAAGTTTTTGTACTCCGCTATTCATTGTTACCGTCTGTTTCCTATCCGCCTATAAACGGCTTTAATTCATTCATCCTGGATTTGGCATATTTTAAATATTCATCATCCGTTGTATAAGCGGAAATAAATTTTTGATAATATTTATATGCTTCTTTATAATTATTCAAGCTGTCATAATCAACAGCCAGCATATAATTTGCAATCGGGAATTCGTTTGAATATTTCAGAACATTTAAATAATCATTAATTGCAAGCTTTTGTTGATTTTGCTCATCATAAATTAAACCGCGGTAATAATATGCATAAGCATTTTTTGCATCGCTTTTCAACACATCGTTGAATTTTATTAATGCCTGCCGGAAATTATTTTTCTCAAAAAGTTCAATACCTTCATTTAAAACCGAAAGAGAACCGTTTTGGTTAACATAAGCCAAAAGTTCACTAGCCTCAGACTGAGGGTTAATCTGCAAAGCTTTTTTCAGATATGTTTCTGCAAGAGTCCAATTTTTTTGTTCTGAGTACAAATAACCTATATAATATGGAATTTCTGCATTTTTAGGATTAATACTTTCCGCTTTTTTATAAAACTCGATTGCGTTATTGTAATCTCCCAGAGCTTGATATGATGCCGCAACTCCGAGCATTGAATCTTCAGTTGCGGGGTTTATTGCTATATACTGTTCAATAGCTTTCTTGTAATCTTTATTTTCATAACTTTCAGAAGCTGCAGCAAGCTTTGTTGAAGCAAAATCCTGCTGAACATTCTGTAAAGTCTTTAATACAAGATTATTTGCAGGGAATTTCGATTTTGCGGTATTTAAAGTAGCTACCGCATTGTTATAATCGTTTTTTGATGAATAACATATTGCCAGATTAACATAAGCATTAACGTTAGAACCGTCTTTTGCAATGGCTGCCTTATAACCGCTTATTGCATCATCGGTTTTGTTATCCTGATGGAGCTTATAAGCGTAATCATACAATTCTCCCGCAGATCCGTTTTTTGCAAGATAATCTATATACTCGGCAGGAGAAAGTGCTTCTTTCATAGCTCCGGAAATCTCCGCCTTTGCGCCTGCATTATTCGGGTCAATGGAAAGAATTTTTTTGTACAAGCCCAAGGCTGTTTTATTATCCCCCATCTCTTTGTATACCTGTGCTTTATACAAAAGAGCTTCCGTATTATTAGGATAAAGCGTTAAAACAGAGTCATACGATTGAATAGCTTTTTGATACTCTTTTCTCTGCTGAAACAGTGTTCCGACATTCAATCGTGTTGTTACATTAGTGGGATTAAGCTGCTCGGCTTTTCCGTAATAACTTAATGCGGTTTCAAAATCACCTTGTGCTTGTTTTATTGCACCCAAATTGGCGTTTAATTCAGCATCGCTCGGCGTTTGTGCCAGTTTTTTCATATAAATACGCTCCAGTGCATATAAAACTTCCATATCACCTTTGGAATTAGCTAATGCTGCATTATATTGAATAACCGCATCATCATATTTTCCTAATTTATCCAGGGTTCTTGCATAATTCATTCTTAAAACACCGTCATTAGGTTTCAGATCTAATGCCAGCTGATAAAAATCTGCCGAACGCGGCTCATTCCCCAACAATTTCAGCAAATTTGCAATCTGAACATTAGCGTCACCCGCAAGTTTTTCACTCTCTGCCGCTTTGGCAAACTCATAAGCCGCCGCAGAAAAATTCCCCATAGCTCTCAGCTCTTCAGCCCTTTTATATCTTGAGGCGGGAGTTGTGTCAAAACTTATAACTCTCAAGCATTGATTTAAATTCTCGGAAGCGGACACAATCATGCTTGCTGAATTTTGGACGGTCTGTTCTTTAGAAGGATAAATTCTGAGATAAAATAAAGCACTTCTGAAGTCATTGGCAGCTTTATCATAATTTTTTTCCTGATTGGCATAATATGTAGCTCTTGCAAGATATGCATTAACAATCCCTATTCTTGCGGAATTATCAAGATAATTTATTCTCAAAGCTTTTCTGAATTCCACAATGGATGAAGAATATTGATTTTGCATCAAATAGCTTTGTGCAGCATTATAATGCTCGGCAAAGGCACCTGCAGAAGCACAAAGCCCCTGATTTTGCCCTAAAATTAAACAAACGGCCAAACAACAAACTGTCCCTAAAACTTTTCTTCTCATAACAACATATTACTATAATCAAATTGAAAAGTGAATAAGTGAAGAAGGTAATAGCAAACAGCTATATAATTCAGATTTTATCTTTAACAACTTTTTGCAGCCCTTTAGGGTGGTCTACATTACGTTTCAACTTAAGTGCCGTTTCTAAAGCAAGTTGTTGGCAGATTACAACATCTGCAAACATTTGCTGAATTTCATTTTCACAATCCACATTAATATTTACATACGGATGCAGCGCAGAACTCGACGGCCCTATAATCACGAGTTTCGGTTTATAATCAGACATTATTTTATTGAGATTTGTGATTGAACGTTCTGAAATTTCAGAAGCTGCTATATAAATTAAAACTCCTTTGTTATTTAATACTGCCACATGCCCATGCATGAATTCTCCGAGAATAGCGGCACTAATGTTTTTATAAGAAGTCTCTTTAATTTTCAAAGCAGCTTCTTTTGCAAGCGAATATGAAATTCCGTCTGCTGTTATTATTACAGGATTTTTTCTGGCCAAAACTTTTGCAAGTTTTTTTATTTCTTTACGTTTTGCAAGTGCACGTTCCATTATTGCAGGCAGGCTGAATAAAGATTTTTTATAAACATTTGTCGCCTCCGTCCCATGAATATTTTCTACGAGTTTAAGGGATATCAAAATCAGACAGAGCATTTGGGATGTGAAAGATTTTGTTGCTGCAATACCTTTTTCCTCACCCGCAAAACAGGCAACTTTATAATCGCACTTCCGCCATATTGTCGAAGTTTCGTTATTTGTTATGCAAAGAGCCGGCAGTGAACTTAATTCTTTTACTTTCTCAACTGATTTTAAAGTATCACTTGTTTCACCGGATTGGGTAATAAAAATATAAAGAGTATTCTTGTCATGCGGAATAACACTTTTTAAGAGAAATTCACTTGAATAAATTGCGCGAGACTCGATTTTGGAAATTTTTTCCAGTAAATCTACCGCGAATCTGGCGCAATGGTAAGAAGAGCCGCTTGCCACAAGAACAATCTTTGTAATATTTTGCGGTAGGTCTATTTTTATTTCACCTGTTTCGGGGTTAATATATTTCATTAATATGTACGGAATAATTTTAGTTTGCTCAATAATTTCCGATTCCATGTTTGTTTTGGATTTGGTTTTAAACATAGCTCTCCTTGTTGTATTCTTATTTTAACATACCGGAGAAGAAGATGCCATACACACAATATCAGTTATTCCGTTTTTGCGTAAAGCATTTATCATTTCTTCAAAAGTTGCTCCTGTTGTACAAATATCATCCAATATTAATACCGGTTTCCCCTGATTTTTGGAGATGTCAACTTCAAAAGCATCGGAAAGATTGAAAAGCCGTTCTTTCCGTGAAAGTTTGTACTGCGGTTTTGTGTCTTTAACCCTTTTTATCAAATCATAATTCGGTGAATAGCCTGCTGCTTTGCAAAACTCTTCTACTGTAAGTTCCATATGGTTATATTTTCTTTTCTTAATTCTGTTTTTATGCAACGGAGTTGGAATTACCTGAAAATCCCTTTTATCATTTATATTAAGCCAGTAATCATACATAAATCGTGCCAGATAAAAAGCCAGTTCTTTTTGTCTGTGATACTTTAAACCCCTTATTAATTTTTGCAGAGTTTTTTCATAAACTCCGCAGGAATAAACATTTACACCATTAATTATTCTGTTAGGACGAAAATCCGAATATTGCATCTCTTCATAGCATGTCGGACACATTTTCAGAGAATGTTTTGATGAGCCGCAAAAATAGCATTTCTTTTTATAAATTAAATCCAAAAACGCTTCAAAAATCTTTTTCATCGAAATTATTATAACATAAGTTTAGATTTTTAATTTTTAAATCATATTAATAATATGTTTGCAGAAAATGTTTAGCACCGTTATAAATTTTTACTAAAATGCAACCTTACTGCATACTCAAAATTAATTTTGCAATAATAATACACTAACAATAAATAATATGCACCTTAATATCATTTTGATTTTTAAATACTAACTCTACAATATATAATATATGAATGTAAAAAAAGAATTAGGATTAAAAATAAAAAGATTGAGGCAAAAAGAGGGGCTTACTCAAGAGCAATTTGCTGAAAAACTTAATATTGCAGCACGAACACTTGCAGGTATTGAAATCGGGGAAAGTTTTGTTTCTGCTCAAACTATCGAAAATATTCTTAAATATACAGGAATTTCATTGGAGGATTTTTTTTATTTCAAGCCATCTAAGGCCCACTGAAGATTTATTAAATGATATACATTATTACCTTAATGAAATAAAAGATAATCGTGAGAAAATTGAGAATATTTATAAGGTTGTAAAGGCGCTTGCAAATGAATGATATATGTAAAGTTTTGTAAAGCGTGATAAGGCACTAATTATGCACTTTTTGTCAATTTTATGAAATTTCACTTCATAAAATTGGCAATTTTTTGTGTCGGAAATACTTTATATATACATAACACGAAAATATTTATATAAATATAACACAGGAAAAGAAAGAATAAAGGAGATTTGGACATGACAGCTTATACGGTAAAAAACGGGGATACATTATCAAAAATTGCGGCAAAACATAATATTAGCGTAGCAGAACTTGCAAAATTGAACGGAATTAAAAATCCTGACTCTATTTCAGTAGGACAAGAATTGATTTTTGAAGAGCCAAAGAAACCTAAAAAACCAAACAGTACACCGGATAGCAAAAAACTATCTGACCAAATTGCTCGTATGCAGAAAGAAATTGAGGCATTGAAAAATGAAACTCTCAAAGAGAAAGCAACTAGAGAAATACAGGCAGAACTTCAAAGAATGAAAAAGTCTTTAATTAAAGCCGGAATAGAAATAAAAGGCGAAGTTCTTGAAGAATTAAATATGTTAAAAAACCAGCTTACTGAAGCATGGCAAAAAGGCGAAGAATATGCAGCAGAAGCCGTAATAAAAGCCAGAGAAGAATTTAATGAATTCAAGGGATATATGACAGAAAAATATCAAGCTGCAGTAGATACTGCAGAACAAGGAGCTGCACAGGTAGCTAATCGCGGTAAACAGGCCGCACGCAATCTCAGAGACAAAATGCTGGCGGATATTCCCCCCGAAGAAAAAGAAAAAAGACCGGATTATTCAAAAATGAAACCAGAAGAAGTTTTAAAACATCAGCAAAAAGAATTAGAATCATTAAAGAGCAGAACTCTGACAGATATGTTCTGTGACGGCGTAAAAAAATTCAGCGAGAAAGTCACAAGAAAAGTAAAAGAAACATATAATCGCGGAGTTAATAAAGTCTATAATAGTGCAAGAAATGCCTATCATTATGTCGCAGATAAAGTGAAAAACGCCTTTAACTGGTTAAGAGGCTAAAATCTGAAAAACAATAGCTTCAAATAAAAAAGTCTCAATTTGAGACTTTTTTATTTACTTATATATTTTTTTATATCTTTTTGTACAACTTTAAAACTGTTTATAAAATTATTAACAAACTTGGCTTTATTATTATCATCTTCACCGATTGCATATGAAAATAAATTTGCATACACTTCTGCTCTCACCCCGTCATACAAATCTATATCATCTTCATTAAGCTCAGTTGAAAAATCAATATCGGAAATATAATAATCTATATTAGAAGCCAATTGATTGCTTTCGCGCAATTTAGCTATTTTATTTAAATCTTTCAGTATTGCTTGCTTAAACTCGGGCTTGTCACTTAAACCATTCTCACTGTTATAGTTAATCTTAGCAATAATACTTTTGTTATCTTTCGGCATTGTATAAGGACTTAATTGAGGATTTTTTTCTCTTTGATATTGAATTTCATCCCACACTTTGGCAAATTCGTCGTTATGATCGTGACCGTAATATGAATCAAATTGATGTCCAATCTCATGCAGTAATGTTTGACGAATAAATTTATAATTACTTCGCTCATTACCGCTTAAAATACTCATAATTTTATCCGCATTGTGAGCCGACTCCTGTATTACTATATTTTTAGGCAGTCTGCTGTCTGAATAAAAACTGCAACCTTTTTCATTATCTCTGTTTTCGCTCTGCTTCATATAACGTTGAAAGGAATTTGTCGTATTCAAATTTTTATATTCATCTACAACGGTCAAATTTACATTTTCTAAAAAATCAACGTCATTTTTCTCTGCAAAATCAGAAATCGCATCCTTTACCGCATCCGCCGTTTCCTGATTAATACCGGTGTATTCAATATTAATATTGTTAATTGTCTCTTCAGAATTTATCTTATTACGTGTAAAACAAGAAGTTAAACTTCCAAACAAAATTGAAAGTCCCAGCAAACATGCTAAAGTTTTTCTTTTAGGTTTTAGCGGAAATGTTGTCATTTTGTTATTTTGGGGTTTAACCGCAATTTTATTATACGGTCTTGAATTTGTAATAAAATGAAATGGGGTAATGTTCATATTTTCGTAATCTTCCTTACATTAGTTTTTTTACATTTATAATAAAACCTGAAAAAAATAAATTTGCGCATAAATTTTTCTGGCAAATTTTTTTTTCTTGTGTTTTCTTTATATATGGAGGAAAGTATGAAAATATTAAAAATTACACTAGCAGAAAACACCCCGTTTATTCAGAATGGAACAAAAAACAAAAAACAAAATACTTATTATATTTCAAATTCCGTAAATTTCGGTTATCAGGATTTCAATATAAACTTCAGAGGACGAACTCCGGAAAACTTTTACGAACAGGAATTTAATATTAAATTTATGCCCGAGACAATGAAAAAATACTTAAATGCGAATTACGAAGAGAGGAAACACATTCCGCCTGAACAGATAATGAATGAAAGCTTCAAATATCTTAAAATTACGGATAATTTTGCAGATGTTAAATCAACTTACCCGGATGAAATTTTGTTTAAAAATCTGCATGAAGCAAACTTAAAAGGACGTTCAGGTATTTTATCAGATATCAAGCTTGCTAAAGAAATGTCCGACACTCCGCTTTTTAATGATGGTGAAGATAATTTCGGGATATATCTTTTGAGAAAAATTTATCTCGAAGGAAAAACAATAAAAGAAATCAATAAAGATTTTTATGAAAAAGATTTAGCACCTGACTATAAAGGAATTGTAACTCAGCCGATAACTTACGGCACGACATCTGCTTTCGGAATTCAGTACCCTAAGACTGATTTTTGGAATTCTTTCATTGCAACAAGAGATGAATACAAAAAATTCTTTGTGAATCTTCCAAAACAGAATAAAACTGAACTAAAAAAAGAATTGGAAAAACTCAAGTATTCCAAAATCTCAGAAAGTGAATCAGAAAAACCTAAACCGCGAAAATATTCCGTAAAAAAATATCAAAAAGAACAAATGAAGCGGGATATCATAAAAACAAAGGGTAATGAAGAAGCTATTAAACGTGCCATTACGAAACACTTTAAACAAGATGATCCTGAGGCTGCTTTTATAGTAAAATATCTGAGTCCGATTATGACAGTTGCAGCAGACAGAGTGCATCTTTCCGAAGAAATGAGATATTTTGCCGAAAATACAAAAGCGGACGGCAAAAAAATTGAAAATCTTTTTGCTCAATTTTGGAAGGCACATCCTGAAATTTTAGAACATTACTCTACGGCTATAACAGATACAATAGAATTATTTGAAGAAACATATGAAAGCGGCGGAGTTTTGCCGATAAACAATGATTATCAATTAATTACGCAAAGTACAAAAAATCAAAAACCTATTGATTTTGTACCGCAAAGATTTGTAGAACTTTTGAATTATATACAGACAATCGGCCCGAACCGTCAAAAATTATATGCCCTACATGACGAAGAACAGGCAAAATGGAATGAGCATTTTTTGTGGCGTTACGGTGAAATAAAACCCGTAGTTGAAGAAAAAGCGCAGGAAATTCCAAAGAATCCTCTTGAAATGCTCAAAGAAACTGCCGGTGCTAACAATGCCGGAGTTTATACATTGAAAGGAGTTAACGGTGAAGAAATTCATATAACGGCAAATCTTGATGAAGCCTTAGGTGATTATATAAAACATGAATATACCGGTTTTCCGTCAAAATTTGTAAATCTCATAATAAAAAGAGCATTAAAAGAACCTTTAATGACCGAAAAAGCTAAATTATCATTTGCGGCAACCGAGCTTGCTGACAGAATTGATGAGAAAGAATTCTTAACCAAAGCGGAAAAAGATAACATAATGAAATCAGTTATGTCAGGTTTACGGACCGAACTTGCAACAGCAAGTATGGCAACTCTGGACAATCTTGCTGCTCATTCAAAAGAACCGCAAAAAATTTATAGAACAATTTCACCTAATCATTTGTCAAATGATCTTTCAGAATACAGCGTGACAATGTTAAAAGTCGGCTCTGGTAAGGAATACGATAAAAAAGCAAATGAATTGTACGATTTATATAGAAAACCGCTTTCGGAGGGTGAAAAAATAAAAATTGTACAAATTTTATCCAACTATATAAGAAATTTTGATGCTGAATTTGCATCATCCGAAAAATCCGTATTTTATAATAATCCTGAACTTATTCAAGGATTGGAAGAAATAAAAGAAAAATTCAATATAAATGTTTGGGGATTCGGCAAACAGTTTAGACAATTATTCCAAAGCAAAATGCTTGGACATATCTCAAATTATAGTTTCGGAAGAAGCTTACTTATAAAAAATATTTCTGCCAACCAATTAAAAGCAAAGACGGAAGCATATATGAGTGTTATCTTAAACAGCATGCTGCTTTCGGCTGTAAAATAATTAAAAAAGCGGCGGAATTTAGAAATTCCGCCGCTTTAAGTTTTTATAAGAAATTATACTTCTTTAAATATCAAAGTTGCATTATGTCCGCCAAACCCGAATGAATTTGAAAGAGCCGCACGCACTTTCTTATCTCTTGCTTTATGCGGTACATAATCAAGATTAGCAACACGTTCATCCTGATTATCAAGATTAATTGTCGGAGGAACTTTGCCGTCAGTAATTGTTTTTACGCAGACAATACCTTCAACAGCACCTGTTGCACCGAGCATATGTCCGTGCATACTCTTAGTAGAGCTTACAACCAAATTCGGGTTCTTTTCTTTATCGCCGAAAATCTTAGCAATAGCTTGAGATTCAGCAATATCACCCAAACCGGTGCTTGTGCCGTGCGGATTGATATAATCAATATCTTCAGGTTTCAAGCCCGCATCAGCAAGCGCCAATTCCATAGATTTAATAGCACCGTTGCCTTCCGGATCCGGAGCTACCATATCATAAGCATCGGCAGATTGTCCGTAACCTACTATTTCAGCGTAAATATGAGCACCGCGTTTTTTAGCGAGTTCGTATTCTTCAAGAACAAGAACACCTGCACCCTCACCCATGACAAAACCATCTCTGTCTTTATCATAAGGTCTTGAAGCTTTTTCAGGTTCATCATTTCTCTTGGATAATGTTCTGGCAGCAGTAAATGCCCCGATACCTAATGTAGTAATCGTAGCTTCGCAGCCTCCTGCAACCATAACATCAGCATCTCCGTACTGAATAGTTCTGAATGCGTCTCCGATTGAATGAGAGCCTGTTGCGCAAGCTGAAACAACCGCTTTATTTACACCTTTGTAACCATGCTTCATGGAAACACGGCCTGATGCCATATCTACAATAAGCATCGGAACAGTAAACGGAGAACCTTTTGTCGGGCCTTTTTCAATCATAGCCATATGATTCTTTTCAAATGTCTTAAACCCGCCGGCAGCAGAACTTACAAGAACACCGATTCTATAAGGGTCAATTCCTGCTTCATCCAATTTTGCATCAGCTATAGCCTCATCAGCAGCAGCCATCGCAAACTGGGTAAATCTGTCCATTCTTTTTGCATCTTTCGGTTCTATATAATCTTCGGGATTAAAGTCTTTATCCTTAATCTCACCTGCTATTTTAACGGTATGACGCTCTGTATCAATAGATTCAATCAATGATACGCCGCTTTTCCCGTTAAGCATAGCATTCCAGAATTTGTCAACCCCGATACCGCACGGAGTAACAGCTCCCAATCCTGTTATAACAACTCTTCGTTTTGTCATCTTTCCCTTTTCCTATAATAATAAAAATAATAAATAAGAGGGCGAAAATATAAACAATCCTCACCCTCTTAATATAAATTTAAACTTTACTATGAGTGAGCGTCGATGTAGTTAACTGCATCTTGAACTGTTTGAATTTTTTCAGCTTCTTCATCAGGAATTTCGCAGCCGAATTCTTCTTCAAAAGCCATAACTAATTCAACTGTGTCTAAAGAGTCAGCACCTAAATCAGCTGTAAAGCTAGCTTCCGGAGTAACTAATGCTTCATCGCAGCTTAATTGGTCAACTACAACTTTTTTTACTTTTTCTAATGTACTCATGTTTTTTATCCTCTTCATTATTGTGTAATACACTATTCTACTAAATTATACTATTTCAAGATAATTTTGCAATAAACTTCAAAAATTGTTACATTTGGAGGGGAAATGTTACATTGGGGATTAGTGAATAGTGAATAGGTAAATAAGTAAATAAGTAAATAAGTGAATAAGAAAACCAAGTGTACAACTCTCCCTCCCTGGTGAGGGAGGGCTGGGGTGGGTGCTGTCCCGTAAGCAAGTAGGTTGGGTGAAACCCAACAAATACTACTGTTCTTTTTCTGCTTTTTTTATTTTGTAAGTTTTGTTATCCAGCTCGACTTCAATATAATCTAATACAGGATTAATATTCATCATCTCCAGAATATTCTTGGGGATGATTATACCCCAGCTTGTACCTATTTGTGTTAATTTTTTTGCCATATTAACCTTATTATAATTACATTATAAGTATATTATAATATATGACTTGACTATATGATTATAATTGCATTATAATCATATTATAATAAGGAGATTTTTATGGAACTACACCTCGAAGATTATTTAATAGAAACCCGCCAAACCTTTTATGCGCTAAAATACATGCTTGAAAATCTTGAAACAGTGATTAACCAAAATTGGCGTATACTGCTTGGAGACAACAGAGAACTTTATAAAGAAGCGAATAATCTTTTATTACTTATTCATGCTTCACAACTGCTTTTAGAGCATGCAGAAACAGTGCGCAAAAAATACGATGAGATTATTGCAGCATTTTATAAAGAAAAATTATAAATAATAATGCGGGGCGGTAAAAATTACCGCCCCGCATTTTAATTTTATTGAAAAATATAAACTATATCATCAAACCGCCTGCTACTTCGATTGCCTGACCTGTTACATAATCAGTATCAAGAGCTAAGAATTTAACAACCTTAGCGATATCTTCAGGAGTACCCAATCTCTTCATCGGAATAGCTTTTAAGTATTCATCAATGTTAGCTAAATCGTGTGTCATAGCTGTTTGAATGAAACCCGGACATACAGCATTTACTCTGATACCGCGTGAGCCGAATTCTTTTGCAAGTGTTTGAGTCAAACCGATTAAGCCTGCTTTAGAAGCCGAATAGTTTGCCTGACCTGCATTACCGTGACGTCCTACGATACTTGACATGTTGATAATAGAACCCTGACGAGCCTTCATCATATATTTGATTACTGCATGAGTTACGCAATAAGCACTTGTTAAGTTAATCTTGATAACTCTTTCCCACTGTTCCATATCCATTCTTACAAACAAACCGTCTTTTGTAATACCTGCGTTGTTAAGCAAGATATCGATTTTACCGTGTTCAGCAATCATTTTATCAACAGCAGCCTGAACCTGCTCATCATTTGAAACATCAAATTGATAAAAATAAGCGTTAACTCCGCAAGCCTTGATTTCGTCTAAAGCCGGCTGAGCTTTTTCAGCCTCGCAAATATCGTTAATAATAATGTCGCATCCTGCTTTTGCAAGCTCAATAGCGCAAGCTAAACCGATACCGCGTGAGCCGCCTGTAATTAAAGCAATTTTTCTTTCTGTCATCAATCTTTCTCCTTATCTTAAATTTTGTCAGGCATTGCCTAACCTACAATTCTTAGACTTTAAATCCGATCTCTCCTGGTTTTGTTCTATCCATAAGCAAATCTATTGCTTCATAAATTCTTTTTATATCTTTTTCGTTATCACTACAATGTTCCATAAAATACTTTTCTAAGTCAAGAAGTCTTTGCCCGAATTCTTTGCTGTCAAGCGCCCATTGTCTTAATTTCACAAAAGTCCGCATAATCTGGATATTAACCTCAACGGCTCTTTTACTTTTTAAAACGCCGGAGAGCAT
>CALUPN010000012.1 GCA_944322625.1 Candidatus Gastranaerophilales bacterium
ATATTGCCTTCAAGGGTAGACCTTACTACAACAAGCAATTCCATCTGGCACCTCAAACTTACCGGAACAGCGAGACTGTTGAAGAAGGTAAAAAGCTTTCGATAGTTGCAAAATAATGGGGACTAATGTTAAAATATGTAACCATATTATGCCGGAAGCCCGTCTTACGTTTTCCAGAATAAGGGGCTCCGTTTCTGTCCGAAATAGGCTGGCTGCAGGATATAATGCCCGATTTTACAAAGAACTAAATAAGCATTGTCCAAATGAAATTTGCGATATTGAACAATTTAAAAAGGTTCTGGATAGTGTACTTTATCCTGACAAAATTCATTATGTTGTAAAAAATGAAACAGATGAAAGGTTTAGCGGTGGCTTAAATTCAATTATAAGTCTTAGTCCAAAGAATGCAGAAGGTGATATTCAAATAAATCATACCGGATATGAAATAAAAATAAAAAATTTACATCCTGATAAATATACATTAATCCATGAGACAAGCCACTTATTTGATCATCTTTGTAACCCCAAATATAACATATTTCGCTTCCAAAATCTTATAAATAGCCCTAAAGACGAAAAACTTTATGACAAAATCAATGATATGTTCCTTATTAATCTTAATAAACCGGTAAAAATGAAAAAATTAAAACAAGAGAGTAATAAACTTCTTGCAAAATTATCACCGGAAGCTGCAATCGACGTATTACAGCGCTTAAGATACAAGTTAACCACAGAAATAAATGCTTACAAAAATGAACTCAAAGCCCGTTTTAAAGATAAACCTTTAAATTCAATAAATCTGTTTATACTAATTTGCAGGAATTTCAAATTCAAGTCAAAGTTAAACTATGTAAACAATGCTCTGAAAACACAACTTGCAGATGCAAGAAAAATTTATCCCTCAACTGATTGAACCAGTGCTCTTGCAGCTTCAACAGCTTTTGTTCTCTTATTTTCATCCTCCCAAAAATCCGGAGCTGTAATATAAGGTTTGATAATCTTTCTTGCCCAGGAGCCGATTGCAATACCCCAATAATTTATTCCGCAGAGTTTTGCGAGTTCTGCGGTTTTTGCGTTCGTTCCGCCGGATAAAACTATATGTACCGGTAAATTTGCGTTTTGTATGATTTCAGCCATAGCAACGGCTTGTAATGTGGTTTTGTAGCTGTCGTCAGACCCGCTCATCGGTATCCCGTCAGCCTGAACGATTGTTGTATAAGGCTTGCGGTGAGCAATCATGTTTCTTATACGTTCTATGACCTCTTTATTTCCGTAAATTTCTCTATCAATGCAAATAGAAGCATATTTAGGATTACATTCATTTATAACGTTCCACTTGTATTCCAAGTCTTTCTTGTCATGTCCCATAATATGCAGTTCCAGAATTTCAACTCCGTTTTCAACCATATAAGGAAGAATTTCTTTTACATTAACATCTTTTTCAAACATGGTAATTGCACCTGTCGGACATTTTTTTGCGCAGGTTCCGCATCCGATACAGCGTTTTTCGTCTATCATTATTGAAGATAAAACTGCATCATTGGGACAATTCCTGTAACAATTGCCGCATTTAATACAAACAGACTCTTTAATCCTTGCTTTTGTAATATGCGGGTCGCCTTTAATTCCGATACTTACGCAATAATGGCAATCTTTTGCACCGGTCATGCCGACAGCAGTTTTTGCAGTCTCTAAAATATCTTTTCTGGCTGAAATGTCAAAATACTTACATCCGGCAAGAGCATATATATATACAAGTCTTTTTACGCTTTCACAATCTTCATTACCGGCACCGCATACTAATTTAAACATAGCCTAAAAACCTATAGCGTTATTAAAAATCTTTTTCTTTACGGAACGCTTTGCTAACGCTTGCGTATCAACGGTAACTTCCGGAGTTTCAATCACCTGCCCCGCTCTTTGAAGCATATTGTTCTGCTGCAAGGTTTTATCCACATTATTGAAGGATTTTAAACTGTCAAGTTTATTTTGAAGTTCTTCATTTTCATTATTTAAAATAATGGTTTGTCTGCTTAAATCGTTGAGTCTCATTTCGCAGGAGATTACAAAATAGTAGCTAACAACAACAACGGTTATAAGCAGGCCCAATATGACACATAAAGTTTTATTAACTCTTTTAATTGCCATGTCTCTGACTAAATTCTCCTTTGGAAAGTACCCTTCTATTATACTATTAACAGCCAAATTTTGAATAGATTTGTCAACAAAAGATTTTTCTTTTGCAGAACCGTTTGTAGTATATTTGCTTTTAGTTTCATCAGATATTTTTTTTATAAAGCTGTTTAAGTTATTTTCTCTCTTGTTGTTGATTTTTAAAGCCGAAACCAATCTCAATCACTCCTTATACCCAAAACTGAAATTTAACCAGCGCCTACCTTATTTTTTTAGCTATTCTTAATTTAGCACTTCTCGACGGCGGATTTTCTTTAATTTCCTCCTCGCTCGCCATAATTGGTTTTTTATTCACCAGCTCTATTCTTGGCGGCGGACATTTGCAAATCATATCATTGCACCTGCACCTGGCGCTCTCATACTTGAAGATTCTCTTAACTATCCGATCCTCCAAAGAATGAAAACTTATTACAGAAATTATACCACCAATATCGAGTAAATCCAATATATCATTAAGAACAATATTTACATTTTTTAACTCATTATTTACTTCTATGCGAACAGCTTGAAATACTCTTGTAGCAGGGTGTATATTAGACTTAATATGAGGAGTCGCTTTGATAACAATATCAGCAAGTTCTTTCGTTGTTCCAACAGGTTTAATTTTTCTAGTTTCAACAATCTTTTTTGCAATACGTTTTGAAAATCTTTCTTCACCATATTCACTAAATATCCTTACTAATTCATCTTCTGAGTATTTATTAATCACATCATAAGCGGAAAAATCGCTGTCCATATCAAATCTCATATCTAAGGGAGCTTCTTTTGAAAATGAAAAACCTCTTTCCGCTTTTGTAAGTTGATGATATGAAGCACCCAAATCAATAATTACTCCGCCTGTAATCTTATCTATGCCGAGTTTCTTTAATTCTGTTTTTATATTTGTATAAGAGGATTTAATTATTGTCAGATTTGAGTAATTTTTTAATCTTTCACCGGCATGTCTTATTGCTTCATCATCAATATCAAAGGCAATAAGTTTTCCGTTAGGAGAGATTCGTTTTAGGATTAATTCACTGTGGCCGCCTCCGCCAAGCGTGCAGTCAACATATATCTTACCGTCCCGGCATTCAAGAGCATCTACAGCTTCATTTAACATTACCGTATGGTGCTTAAAATCATCAGTCATTGTTTTTCACCTCAAGCATAAAAGTAACGGGGCCGTCATTAATTAATTCTACATCCATCATAGCTCCGAAGCTGCCTGTAGAAGTTTTGATGCCGTACGAGGCAACTTCTTTAATAAAAGTTTCATATAACTCATTTGCAATGTCAGGAGCTGCGGATTTATCAAAGCTGGGTCGTGTTCCTTTTTTGCAATCTCCGCATAATGTGAATTGAGAGACTATCAGCATTTCTCCGTAAATATCAATAAGCGATTTATTCATTTTATCGTTTTCATCCGGAAAAATCCTTAAATTTACGACTTTTTTAGCCAGTTTCTCAACAATATCTTTCGTATCGCCTCTTTCAATTCCGATAAGAGCCAAAATCCCTTGATTTATAGAAGAATAAAGTTTGCTGTTTATTGTTACGGATGCTTTTTTTACTCTTTGTATAAGTACTTTCATTTTAAGTCCTCACAAGTTTTTAGTAACAGTGCAGAAACGTAAGCAAGCCGTTTTTCTGCATTTGTGTAATAAATATTAAGTTTTTCTGAAAGATTTTCGACGGTTTGTACTGTAAATTCTTTTGTCATTTTCATTTCATAATCTAAATCAATACGCTCGGCGGTAGTTATAAAATCAAAAAGTAAATTCTTTTTAGCAAAAACCGTACTTAGATTAACATAATTAAGAGAAAGTTTTTTTAGTGTTTTTAAAATTTCTGAATTTATTGTTCTGTAACGTTTTAAATCATTATTTAGAGTTTTTACTAATCTCTGTCCTTCTTTAAGCTGTTTTTCACCGTCGGCAAGCCCGTCAATAGAAGCTTTAATGTTTGTTTTTATTTTATCAATGTTGTATCTGAAATTGCATTTAAGCTCTCTGTTGTTTATTTTTTGAGTATCAGCCAGCGCTTCTTCCAGCGGCATATTTTTATATCCGTCAATTTGCGCGCCAATAAGCGACGTATTGATATATTCTCTGTCATTAAAGTGTTCGGCAAATTCTTTCAGAGGTTTTATGAAAGCAGCATAAACAGACTCTGTAGGTATCATATCGCCATTTATACCTTTTACGTAATATAGTGAATTGTTTAAATCGGCAAGTCTTTTTTTAGCTGTTTTTATCCTGTTTTCCTCATTTGGAGAGTTACTTAAAGATGCACAAAAATTATCAAAATCTCTTGCTGTTATTTCCCACTTCTTTGTTTCTTCGTTAAAACGGCATTCCAAATCCTTATAAGCAGAATCTTTACTATAGCACTGACCTTCTATATAGGCTAAGTCCTGACCGACTAAGACAATTTTTGAGCAGCCTAAAATCCTGGCGCAATTTAATGCGGCATATGAAACGGTTCCTTTTGACCAGTATTCCGAAATATCAATTTCTGCTATATCTTTCCAGAAAAAATTAACCGGCTGGTTTGCAGAAATATGTGTATAAATATTTTTAAACTCAAATTTTCTTAAATTAGGGTGTGAAAACGCTTCGGTTATAAAGTTAATATTGCTAACATCAAGCCCTGTAATTTGTTTTGAGCAATCATTTGCTTCAATTATGCATAGAAAATCCGGCGTAATATTATGCCTTGCAATTGTTTTCATTGCAGTGCCTACAACAAATAACACAATATTATCTCTATACTTTTTAATGGTTTCTATGTTTCTGTCAAGTGTCGGCCCGGCAGATACCACAACAGCTGTCTTACCTTTATAGAAGTCTTTAAATTCAGCAAGCGGGGTTTCTTGAATAAGAGCGGGCATATTTATAATCAGCTTCTTCAGCAAGGGATAAAATTTATCTTTTGTATATCTTAAATCCATTCCGTATGAACCGACCATTCTTTGAAGTTCTGCAACCAGTTCATTAAATCCGGTTTCGTTAAGTTTTCTGTAGGCTGTTGTAGTCAGCATAAGAGGGATATTTTTAATATTAGACTTCTGATATATATATTCTCCGGCTTTATCCAAAGAATCCGTAATGTATACATTCTTTTTTAAAATGTCTTCAGAAAAATCTACAAGAGTAAATGCTGTTTTAAGGATATTCAAATCCGGTTCATATAGGATAATTGTTCCCAAGGAGTTTTTTGCCGCAACTTGAAATAAATATCCCAGGCCTATTCCGTATATGAGATGTATGGCTACGGGTTCATTTTGTGCTTTTGAAAATATTTCCAAAGCTTCTCCCAAAGGATTTTTAGGATTGTGAAGAGGAATTTTTTTATAAATCAGATTGTAAAATCCGTTTTCCTGTACGAGCTGAGGAATTTCGGTAATGATGTGAGATGTTAATTTTAAAGCAAGCTCATTGTCCTTTAGAGCTAAAGCTTCAATGTTTTTCTTAAAAATATTACTCATACCTTCCTCGTCATTTAATATTATTTTTTATTAATAATCATAAAAGATTTTAAGCCTCTTCCGGTACCGCCGTTATCTTCCGTAGAGACAACATTAATTTTTTTGTAATTGAAAGAAGTTGAACTGCCGCCGTCAAAGGCCATAGCGCTGTCTAAACCGAAACTTGCACATAAATCTCTGGCTTCGTATATGTCCATGGGATGCTCATTTGTTACAATGAAAATGTGTGCTTCCTGCTTGCTATCGGGAAGATTTTTTATTCCGATTAACGTTCTTGGGGTTTTATGTAAAACAGAGGCTGTTTCTCTTATAATATTTCCTTCTTTATCTTTGACGATAAAAAACTCTTCTTCAAGTCTTAAGTTCGGTAAAAGCTGAGGGCCTCCCTGTGCGGATGTTTCAATAGAACAGAGAAAATCAATTTTTGAATTATGCTGCGCGATTTCATATTTTAGTTTGCTGTCGCAATCAAGTATTCGGAATTCTGTTCTGTTCAAAATTTTACTCATATTTTGTCTTAAAATAGGATTAGACATAATATTTTCATTGAATATGGGATCTTCTACGGTTTGAGATTCGTTTACAATATATGACATACTTTTTTGATTATTTGGGTCAAAAAATCCCGTATTTATTGTTAAAATTGAGTTTCGTGTGTTATGTGCTTCTCTGTTTGTTATTAGGTTTGGTGAAGAAACAAATTGTATTTGTTTTTTTATTTTATCACCGGATAAAGTAATATGATAAATCCCGTCATTATATTCGACATTAATGGGAGCTGCAGCAAAAACAACTCCTGTCATAAGTAATAAAAAGCATAATGATATTAGTAATTTTTTCATAATTAAAGATCCCTTGATTTGTAAAACATAACTATTGCCGCTAAAAATGCCATCGGAGGAAATGCCGCTGTTATAAGAGGAGGTAATACTCCTTTTTCTGCAAGCAAATCAAAGAATGGCAGAGTAATATAATAAACAAAGATACATCCGATTGCAATTGTAAACCCTATTAATCTTTGTTCTCTTGGTTTGCTGAAGCCAAGCAGGCACCCCATTATTGCTAAGAGTACGCATACGAAAGGATGAAAAAATCTTTGGTAATACTTGTTTTGCATTAATCTATAGTCTTCATCAAGATTTTCTTTTTTTAGCAGAGTCACATAATGTTTTAAGTCTTTGTTATTAATATCCCTGTCTCTTTTAGTGGAGTTAATCATAATTGTGTATGCGTCTTCTGCGTCATCTCCGTTTAGGATATCTACTCTGTCTTTTTGTGTAATTCTTTTAAAAATGCCTTCTTCATTAATATCATATGATGTAACATCTCTTAAAACCCAGCTGGGTTCACCTTTTATATTTGTTCCTTTATATCCGGTTTTGGCAACAAGAATATTCTCAAGACCGTGTAAGTCATCAAAAACTTGCTTTGAAAAATTCATAACAATAACATCTGTCATTTCGTTTTGAAAGAATCTTGATACAACAACAGCTTGTTCAGGATAATTATTTTCATCCTTTTTGGTATATATGTATTGCGTGAGCATTTCACCGCCTTTAATTTCATTAAGTTTTTGGCAGGAATACGGTATCCATTTATCGTAAGTCACAAAACAAAGGTAAGTGACAATAAAACTTAAAACCAAAAGAGGCGCTAAAATTCGGTTAAAAGACATACCTACGGCCCGAAATATTGTAAGTTCCGAATCTTTGCTCAATTTGTCAAAAGTGAATAATGAGCCGAGTAAAAGTCCGACCGGGAAAGCTTTCCCGAGAATTTTAGGTAATTCATATATTAAGACAAGAACTCCGGTTTTAACGGTATAAACTCCTTCAAGAATTTTTTTAATAGTATTTAAAAGCATTTCAGGCGCAATCCATACAATTGTAAATAAAAGAATTGCAACAATTGTAGTTATAAGCACCTGCGTAAAAATATATCTGTCATATACGGTAAAAAGCTTTTTCATACTAGAGTTTGAAATCCTTTCCTAGATAAAATTCTTTAGCAACAGGATCGTTAGCAACATCAACACTCTTACCCTGAATTTTAATTTTGCCGTCAAATATTACATATGCTCTATCCGTAATAGAAAGAGTTGCTTTAGGGTTGTGGTCTGTAATTAATACCCCTAAGCCCTTATCTTCAGAAATTTTTCTGATATTATCCTTAATTTCTCCAATCGCAATCGGGTCAATACCGGCAAAAGGTTCATCCAGAAGCATGAAATCAGGGCTTGCCGCAAGCGCACGGGCAATCTCAACACGCCTTCTTTCTCCGCCTGATAATGCAACTGCCGGAGATTTACGCAGTTTCATGACCCCGAATTCCGTTAAGAGTTCTTCAAGTTTCCTTTTTTTCTCGTCAACAGTCAATTTATCATTCATTTCTAAAACTAACTGTATATTTTCTTCTACGGTAAGTTTTCTGAAAATAGAATTTTCCTGCGGTAAGTATCCGATACCGGCTTTTGCCCTTAAGTTCATTGGCCAGGTTGTAATTTCTTTATCATCAATATAAACAGAACCCGTATTAGGTTTTACAAGTCCTACAATCATATAAAAAGTTGTAGTCTTCCCGGCTCCGTTTGGGCCTAAAAGACAGACAACTTCACCTTTATCCATATAAAAAGTAACATCGTTAACTACGCTTCTGTCACCATAAATCTTAATTAAATTTTTCGCTTCTATCCTCATCTTTGCTCCCCGAAACAGTATATCTTATATGATACAACAAAATAAGCCCGGAATAAATTGTAAACTTTTGTAACAATAAGTTGTTTAAAAAGGCAATTTCTGCAAATAGAAATACTTTATTTATATGTAAGGTTAAAAAAGGTTAAAAATTTGTAGGAGGTATCTAACGATGTTAGGTTACGGCATATCAGGAATAAGTCCATATACAAGCCCGCTTGGAATGTTCGGACTCGGTGGTTACAACTCATACAGTTCATATTACAATCCTGCAATGATGGGAATGGGTATGGGAATGTTAGGTGGATATTATAATCCGACTTTTATGGCGAACCAGATGCAGCAGGTCGAGAAGTCACAATTGCAACATGCAAGTGCAATGCATGAGATGATGTTGCAGAAAGAGACCAGCGCTTTTACGGCTAACGACAGAGCGTTATTTGAAAAAGCAATGGTAGATGCTGCTGTTAATAAAGGGGTGCAAAACCTTGCGGCAAAGATTGAAGAAGGAGATCAAGACGGTATTTGCGAAGAGTTTGATGCTTTAAAACATACTCTTTATACAAAATACAGTGATTATTTTAAAGCCAACAGTGATAAAATGGATGCTCGCGATAGCGTTACCAATTGGATTGAAATTTTATATAGTCAAATTGTTTCAAAGCAAAGAGGTGATGTTGCTGATTTAAGAACCGATATTAAAAAATATGGACAAACGCCGTTTGAGCATGGTTTTTGGAAGAATTTTCACGGAAAAGATTATCATGACAAATATACAGAAGAAACTTTAAGTTACTTGTATGATACAAGAGTTGATAATAAAGCCGGAAAAGACCGTATGGAAGGATATGGTGCTGTATGCTCAAAGGTTGCGGAAGCAGGTATCGCAGGTGTTGTAGGTGGTGGCATAGGACGGATTCTGGCTTCTGGGACTAAAAAACCTGGCAAATATGCTTGGGCTGCAGCAATAGGAACTGCTATAGCCGATTTAATGTGGCAGCATTCAAGATAAAAAACAAAAATTCCTCCTCTAATCTTATATAGTCCGGTCTGTATTCAGACCGGACTTTTTGAAATTACGAAAATCTTGACATTAAATCTTGATATCATATTATAGTAAATGCAATGGGGCGTCGCCAAGTGGTAAGGCAGCTGGTTTTGGTCCAGCCATCCCGGAGGTTCGAATCCTTCCGCCCCAGAATTTATAGAATTAAGAATTGAGCACCCTCCGGATTTTGTATCAGAGGGTTTTAATTTTTATTAAATACTTATTCTTATTCCAAACAACAGAGCAATACCGTTTCGACCTCCATTTCTTATCATTCCTTCTATAAATCCTGTTAATCTGTCGCCCCAGCGCTTTTGAATGCCAAGTCCGTATTCTACAAATGGTTTAACCGAAAGAGATGGTATATAAACATCATTAGCTTGAAAATTAGTGTGGTCTATTAAATTCCAAACCATTGATACTGAAATATACGGCTGCAGGTAATTCTTAAAATTTCCGATAATTTTTATCTGCGGCTCTATATGGATTGCATGCAGCGGAGCGGCGTTTATTGAGACATTATAATCTGTTTTATAGCTAAAAGTATTAATAAAGCTGTATGACATTAAAAAACTTGGCTGGAGTATAAGTTTTCGGTTTAAAATCTCCCAATTATACCCTGTTTTTTCCGCAATACCGGTATTAAACATTACAAAATCCTGACTGCCGAATTTTGTCGAGGCTTCTGCGGCGTTAGCACCTGCGTTTGCCGTCCAGATTGTAAAGAAATTCCCTTTATAAAAAGCGGCATCAATACCTGCTAAGCCTCCGTTATTATAAATACCGTTCCCGCTAAATGTTTGATGCGAACCGTTATATGAAACATAAGCTCCGTATAGAGAATACCAGCCGCGCTTTAATGCTTGAATTTCGCTTTCGCCTCCCAGAATTGTACCATAGCTTACATTAGAAACATTTTCCCCTCCTTTCAATTGTACATTTTCGAAAAGTGCGTAAGGTTTAAACCAGACCCCTTTTTGTTCTTCCGGCATGCTAAAGGGGACAAATTTAAAAAGTTTGTCAGTACTGGCTATTTTGTTTTTCATTGTATAGCCCGTTTTTATATCCGGAGGAGCTATCATAACCATATCAAGATTAGAAAAAACGCGTTTATAAGTGTCTAATTGGGTTAGATATCCTGCAATTTGCGCTGATACAGCGGGGATAAATACTGAAGAATTAAAATTACCTCTTAAAAAATTAATATTTCCGTTTGCTGAGTTGTAATTTGAGTTGTAGTTGTAAATAGGAGTTTCTATTATTTGAGAAGAATATTTGACATAATCTTTAAGAACATTATCTGCAAACGGTATCGAAACAGACGCTGCTTGCGGAGTTCCTTCTAAATTCAGCGGCTTAAGATATAAATAACCGTTTCCCGTAACGCTGTCTGCGGAAATTCTGTCCATTGTGTTATTATTTAAGTTGATATCAGCGTATATATCTGAAGTACCGTTAAGAGTCAGATTCCCGAAATTTATATTGTTTATTTCACCGTTTTGCATGTCGAAGCTTGTGTTATTACTAAAAGATGTATTTTGCGCATTAAAATAAGAGCTTCCGTTCAACAATTTTATGCTTCCTTCTTGTAAGTTAAAGTTTCCCGTAAAATTATCGTTTTCGCCGCCAAGATTTAGTATGCCGCTTCCGTTTTTATTAATTGTCCCCAAGCCGGATATTCCGCTCAATACGTTATTAGCACCGCTTCCCGTAAAAACAACGGTTCCCGAAGAATAGTTATAAATATCATTTTTTTTATTATCTTTTCCGTAATTGTTTTGAAGGGTACTGTTTTCAATAACCACGGTCCCTTCATTTGCGATTCCTCCTCCTTCGGAATAGCCGGAAGTTGAATTAATCTTGTTATTTTCAATAAGAGAATTTCTGATAGTTGTTGTAGCTCCGGAAGCATTATAAATCGCGCCTCCGTCACCGTAAAAATCAGCCGATATTGTATTACCGCTCAATGTCGAATTTTCAATGGTAAGCTTTCCGCTGTTATACATAGCTCCGCCGCGTACGAAAGATTGTCCATCACCGGAACTTGAATTATCGGAAATTATTGAATTCGTAAAAACTGCATTTCCGGTATTATAAAGAACTCCGCCATAAGAAGCCAGGCTGTCATTTCCTATAGTCCGGTTATTATAAAAAGCAGAATTATTTACCTGCAGCTCTCCGGTATTATATATAGCCCCGCCTGTCGGAAGGACACTGCCTTCCGAGTAATTATCCCTGAATACGGAATTATTAATTGTCATAACGGTTGGAGTTTCTGTTGTTGTGTCATTTGCAACGGCACCGCCGTAAGAACTTGCTCCGCTTGTGTAATTGTTTTCAAACAAAGCACGTTCAATATTGATATTTCCTCCGTTAATATTGTAAATTGCACCACCGCTTCCGAGATTCAGACCGTTTGCGTTCACGAAGTTATCATTAAAAGCCGATTCGGTAATGTTAAGTATGCCGCTGTCGTTGTATATGGCTCCTGCATAGCTATAACCGCCGTATCGCTGTCCGCGGCAATTTCTTATATCGACTTGATTAAATCCCGTTCTGTTATTGAATGTAAAACCGCTAAAAGTATTATTGCCGTTAATATAATAGTTATTCCCCTCAAAATTAATATTTACATCCTCAAAATGAGTTCCTATAGAAGAATTTGAAGTTAAATTGCGGGTAATTGTAAAAGTATCTCCGTTTTGCGGAGCTGAATTTATTAAATCATCGAAAGTGTTTATTAATATATCATTTGCGAAAGCACAAGGTGTAATGTACAAAATTATAAAAGACAGTATATATTTAAATTCTTTCATAGGATTTATAGTATTTTATAAATAATGTTAATCTATTACCTAATCGTCTGAAATTTAAATTTTATGCTAGAATATAAATGTCTGAAGTGATTTTTTAACAATAAAATGGAGTTTGAATGACAAGAATAAATATAGCATTGGGTTTTACGCGGGATTGGGTTTTATATGCAGCAACAACGGTAACTTCAATTTTATCGAATGCGGCAGCTGATGACAGCTATTATTTTTATCTGATGTCAGACGGATTTTCGGACAAAGAAAAAAATGTTTTTTATAATTTGAATAAGATTCAAAAATCTGAATTTAATTTTATAATTATGGATAATTCGGAATTTGACGGAGCAATTCATGATTGGCTCGGAGTTTCTTCATCATACAGGCTGAAACTTTCATCACTTGTTAATGAAGATAAAATTCTTTATGTAGACTCTGATATTATGGCCTTGGAGGATGTGAAATCATTATATTCTTATGATGTGTCGAAATATTATGTTGCTATGATAGAGGACAAATGCGGTTTTTATATGAGGCGTAGTGTAGGCCTGAAAGATAATGAAATATATTTTAACGGCGGAGTCCAATTGATAAATCTCAAGAAATTTCGAGAAGATGAGCTGGAACAAAAAATCTTTGATAAATTAAGAAAATGTGATTTTTATACAGATCAGGATGTTATAAATGATGTATGTCGCGGTAAAATTTTGTCGCTGCCGCTCAAGTATAATATAGTTCCACATGCGATAAATCATTATAAAAGCAGAGAGAACGAAAGAGATGAAGCTATAAAACATCCGGTATTGGTGCATTTTACGCATAAATCTTGGGGGGTAGGAGAGTATTCGGAAGATTGGTTGAAATACAATAATATAGCCACTGAAAACGGCAGTATAAGTTTATAAATTTAATATTTGCCCCTTTGCCCCTTTATTAGCCCCAGATTTCATCATCATAGTACGCTAATTCTAAATGGCCTAAAATTACCGTGTCACCGTTTTTAAGTCCATATTCGTGCAGCTTGTCAAATACTCCCATACTTTTTAAAATGTTTTGAAGCCTTACAACTTGCTCTGTATTTCTTGCATCGGTAACTTTTGCAAGTCTGTTAATTTTGCCTCCTGAAATAAGATAAGTTTCTTTATCAAGCTTTGTAATTTCAAAATCGCTGTCATCATTGTCATAAGCACCCAAATCTTCTTCCACGTCAATATCAAATTCAGGTTTCGGAATTTCGTCAACTTTTTGAGAAATAAAATGTAATAAATCATTTACCCCATCTTTTGTAACTGCCGAAATGGGGTATATATCTTTAGAGTATGGTTTAAAATCATCCAGCAGTTTATTTAAATCTGCCTTTTGAACGGCGTCTGTTTTATTCAGAACAAGAATTTGATATAACTCAGCCAAGCCTTTTGAATGTTTTTTTAGTTCATTATTGATAATTTTATAGTTTTCAAGCGGATTTTCAGAAGTTAAATCAACAATATGAACAAGAAAACGGCATCTCTCTACATGACGCAAAAATTCATGTCCGAGCCCGATTCCTTCAGAAGCTCCCTCTATAAGCCCCGGAATATCTGCTATAACATAAGAACCGCCATCATCCTTTTTTACTACTCCTAAATTCGGGACCAGAGTCGTAAACGGATAGTCTGCAATCTTTGGTTTTGCGGAACTTACAGCGCTTATGAAGGTCGACTTTCCTGCATTTGGCATTCCAAGAAGCCCGACATCGGCAATCAGTTTTAATTCTAATTCTAAAATCCTTTCGATTCCCGGTTCTCCCGGTTCACAAAATTGCGGTGCTCTTTTTTGAGCAGTTGCAAATCTTGCATTCCCGCGTCCGCCGCGTCCGCCTTTTGCAATTAAAACTGTTTGTTCATTTTGGGTAAAATCAGCTATAATTTTTCCTGTTTTAGAATCTCTAACCATTGTGCCAAGCGGAACTTTTATATATAAATCTTTGGCGCAGGCTCCATGCATACCTTTTATACCGCCGTTTTCACCGGACTGTGCTTTGAATACGGATTTTAATTTGAAATCTAATAACGTTGACATATTTTCATCAGCTACAAAATAAATATCTCCGCCTCGTCCTCCGTCACCACCGGCCGGCCCGCCTTTATCTACATACTTTTCCCTACGCCAGGCTACCATTCCGTTACCGCCATGGCCTGATATGATTCTGATCTTTGCTTTATCTAAAAATTTCATGTTTCACCTGCTGTTTTTCCGGTATAATAATGTTACTATGAACAAGATAAAAAAAACATTATTTAGCGAAAAACCTGTTACATTAGATAAAAATTCTCTTATTATGGCAATAGAATCCAGCTGTGATGAGACAGCCTGTGCTATAGTAAAAGGAGGAAGGGAAGTTATTGCAAATGTTGTTGCTTCACAAATTAAAATACATCAAGCCTACGGTGGTGTAATTCCCGAAATAGCCGCAAGAGAACATCTTGAAGCTATAAATGTTGTAATAGATGAAACTTTTAAGCAAGCAGGAGTAAAAGGCAGTGATATTACCGCTTTTGCCGGAACAGTGGGGCCGGGATTGGTCGGATGCCTTTTAGTCGGAATGAATGCCGCTAAGACTTTGTCATTAGCCTATGATAAGCCATTTATCGGGGTAAATCATCTCAATGCTCACCTTGCGGCAAACTTCATTGATACTAAACTTGAACCGCCTTTTATTGCGCTTCTTGTAAGCGGCGGACATACACAAATAATAAAAGCAGATTCTTATTCGAAGATGGAAATTATAGGAGAAACTATTGATGATGCGGTCGGTGAAGCTTATGATAAAGTGGCGCGTCTGATAGGACTCCCGTATCCCGGCGGACCAAAGCTCGACAAGATGGCTCAAGAAGGCAATCCATTTGCATTTAAACTCCCGGAAGCACGTGTCGGCGGATATGATTTTAGTTTTAGCGGGCTTAAAACGGCCGTATTGAGACTTGTTAAAAGCTTTGATGAAAGCGAAATGCCGGTTAAAGATATTTGCGCAAGTTTTCAGGAGTGTGTATCAACTACATTGTTAAAGAAAGTTAAACACGCGCTTGAAGAAACAGGATATAAACAAGTTGTATTAGCAGGCGGAGTCGCTGCAAATTCTGAAATAAGACGAAAAATTTTTAATTTGAAAGATGAAGGTTATGATGTCTACGCTCCGGTTATGAAGTACTGTACTGATAATGCTTCAATGGTTGCTTCTTCTGCATATTTTTTCAACAATACATTTGATAATATTGATGTTGAAGTATTTTCAAGAGCGTGAATGTTCGATTTTGGGTAATAAGCAGCATTCTTTTACATTATAAAATATTTTTGAATGTTCTTTGAAGCTTTCCGGGGAAGCGCTTACATATATGGCCTCGTTGCCGGGGGAATCAGTACAATTTAAATCTATATGATTTTTTATATATTCTGCGAAAATCTCTGCCGGGTCAATAAATTTTTCTGCCGGTGCAAATTTCTTTAAAATATTAATAAGATATGGGTAATGAGTACAGCCGAGAATTATCTTTTGCGGATTAAAGCTAAGCATTGCCTGCATATGAGATTTTATGTCCTCAAATGCATAGTTTGAGTTTATACTCCCGCTTTCGACAAAAGAAACCCAATTAGGACAGGCTATTTCAAATATTTCAAGTCCGGGATTATATTTTGTCAGTTCTTTTGCGTATGCATGAGAATTTACGGTTGCTTCGGTTGCAAAAACTCCAATGTTACCGCAGCTCTGTTCGGCAATAATTTCTGCACACGATTGTATTATAGGAAAAATTTGAAAATCATATTCATTTTTTACCGTTTCATACGCTTGTGCAGATGATGTATTACAGGCAATAACGACTGCTTTCACATTTTTTGCTTTATAAAAATCTAGTATGTTCCTTGCAAATCCGATGAGTTCGGCTTTTGATTTATTTCCGTAAGGCAGATTTGCTAAATCCCCGTAATATAAGGTGTTTTCGTTCGGAAGTAATTTTTTAAATCTTGAATAAACAGATAATCCGCCTACTCCGGAATCAAAGAATCCTACAGGATTATTATTTAGATTGTGATTTACAGTACTCAATTATTCCCTCAGCTATTGCTTTTGCCGTTTTCTGTTTTCTTTTGTCAGAAATTAATTCGGCACGTTCTTCTTCGTTTGATATAAATCCCATTTCGACTAAAATTGCCGGAACTGTAGTATGATTTATAACATAAAATTTTGATTTTACCAATCCTCTGTCTTTTGTATCAATATCTTTTATTAAATGAGAATGGATAACCTTTGCCAAATCTTTGCTGTAATCGTGATAATAATGTGTTTCAATACCTTTAGGCTCCGTAGCCACGGCTGAATTTACGTGGATACTCACAAAAATTTCCGGTGCTTCATTCTCAGAAAAATCAACTCTGTCTTGAAGAGAGACATATGTGTCATCATTTCTTGTCATCGCGACTTTATAACCTTTTGATTTAAGTATTGAGGAGACACGCTCTGAAACATCAAGAGTAATGTCTTTTTCATTTATTCCTTCTCTTATAGCTCCGTAGTCACTTCCTCCGTGTCCGGGGTCAATTACAACTTTACCTTTCGTAGCATTTTTCTTAATTACGGCTTTTTCTTCCGGTTTGTCGGAAATGCCTTGTTTAATCGTTATTTTTAAAGCTTTTCCGTCGATACTCTGATCAATTTTTACAATATCCGTATTATTAATAGCTAAAGAGCCTCTGACACCGATTTGCGGTAAAAGAGACAGTGTAAACGGTTTATAATAAGTGTTATTAAAAGTTTTAATTAAATCCTGTTCATTATAACTTTTAACATTAAACATATATAGATTCAAAGCATTATCGGTTCTGATAACTGAATGTACTACCGGTGCTGTAAAAGACAGTATCAGCTCGTTAGTTTTGTTATTAATTTTTCTTACAAAAGCTTTATTGATATTTGAAACAGAGCTGATTAAGTCGGTATGTTTGAGTTTGTCGGAGTTAATAAAAAACAACGATTGCGAATCCGCTGAAAAAATCGGGATATATTTTTCCGCAGTGTCTGAAGTTACAACCACTCTGGCTTTATTATATTCAAATTGTCCGATTTTTAACGTGTCTTTACAACTGTTATCAGAACAGAGCTTTATTTCTTTGTTTCTTAAATTATTTTCTACATAAGTGTTTGGCAAATCAATAACGGCTCGTTTGGGGGAATCTAAGAAAAACATTTTGTCTGCTGTTATCTGTCCGATACCGTTAATTAAAAAACCGTTGTTTTTTGTTCTTGCATTGTTAATGTGATACTTTGTTCTCAATTTCAAGTTTGAAGATAAATCAACTGAAATTACGGAATCAAAAGTTTTTCCATCAGAATTATTCAGAGTGGAATTTTCAAATGCCTGTTGAATATCAGCCATAACAGATGACGAGATATTGGAGTTTTCTAAATTGTTAATAGGGACTTTTTGTACTGCTTGAGAGTTTACTGCAATACTCGAGTATGTTAAATTTTCCGTATTATCATTATAAACGGTATTAAAGTAGTCATTTGTAATCTGAGGAACGGCGCATCTTACTATAATATATCCGTTTAGATAGAATAACGTAACTTTAGAAACATCAAAACCTTCTTCAAATGTTATAACGGTTCTTACAACATCCGGCTCGGTTGTAAACTGCGATAATCTGATTTCTTTAATATTACTTTTACCAAAAATCAACTGCTGCTTATCACCGATAAGCACGGCATTATCTATATCAAAATAAATTCGATTGGGATTTTGCAGTTTTGAAATTTTAAAACTCTTCTGAATGCCTTCCGAAGATTCAATTGTGTTAATAAAAATCAATGATGAAGAATCATCATAGTTCATTGACATTATTTTAGAAGGCTCCGCCTTGCAAGACAGTGTCCCGAATATAAGAAAAAAGATAAAATATATTATTAGAAAAAATATTCGCTTCATCTCTTATAAGGCTTCCGCCCCCAAGTCCTTAATAAAATCTTAGCAAAAATATTATTAAATGTAAATGAAAATACACCTTTTAATATTTTAAATCTTGCAGTTTTGTCGCAAAATAAAAGCTTGCCAATCCGAGCAAGCTTACTAATTTAACGAGAGAAAGAGAGATTTATAACAAAAGTTTAACCGTTTAACAGTCTGTCTAATTCATATATCTTTAAAACTAATGCTTCTGTTTGTTCTTTTATCCAGAGGGCAAAAAGTTTGATTTCGTCTCTAAAGCTGTAACATCCGGGCCACATGGAATACATAATAATTACTCCTTATTAATATCTTTACATGATGTATAACGGCATATTTTTGAAAAACTTTAGTGTTTTTAATAATATTGTTACAAAACTTCACAAAATCTCTTCGGTGGACTCAAATAAAAGCATTTTAGGTAATGTATGAAAATTATACAGAGTTCTATAAAATCTCTGTATTTATCGTAATCAGGGAGGATGCAGAGTCGATAAGTCAGCTTGCGCGACGCATCAGGTCTGAAAGTTTAACATCCTTGTTTTTAATTGAAGGTTCCGATTTTTTTGGCGCAACAGGCTCTTTTAGTTGTGACAACCCGATTTTTTGCGGTTCTTTCTCAAATATTAGTATTTTTTGAATTATTGTTTCAAATATATTCATGATAGTCTCCTTAAAGAATATTATACAATATTTTCCCTTTCGCTTATCATACATTAAAACTATTTTTTATTTCGAATTCATTATACCTTATGCTATGATAATATTATACAATAACAGGGATAAAGATTTGAATACAGGTTTTTATGCAAATTTAGATGTTAATTTTTATGAAGCTTGTGAGATGTGTGATAAAGAGTTTTCACATGCCGAATTAGTAGAAATGTTAAAAGAAGGTAATATTCCGCAGAAACAAATTGCGGCTTTAAAATTGGACGGTATTTCATCAGCGTATGATGCAAAAGCTCTTGTATCAAATCTTACAGGCTGTGACGGTAAGATTAGAGAGGCGGTAGCTCTCAAGATTTATCAAATACTGGCAAAAGACGACAGTGCAAAGAAATTAATGAATTTCCCTGAAATTTTTGCGGATGCAACGATTGATATTAATGCGAATATATGCCGGCTGGTAGTGGATTCTGCATTTTTAATGAAGGATGTACCGGGTTTTGCATTAAAATATACCGAGAAAATTAAACAATTTATATCTGAAGCTCTGAATGAACTTGACAGATTTATTTTTCGGGACAAAAAATATGTAATAAATAAACAACTGTTTAAGTTGTATTGGTGTCTTGAGACTCTAAAAAACTATTATATGTATGTAGATGACAAGTTTCTGTTTGCAACTCTTCGGAAATGTGCTGCTCAAAATGAATATACTATCAGGGAAAAAACGGCTCAGGTATTATTAAAAGTGAGTAAATTCCCGGAGTTGGAGGAAAAACTCATGAAAGATGAAAATTATTATGTCAGAGCTGTATTTAATCGGCTTTAATTTTTAATTTTGTTATGTTATTCTGGTTTTAATATTTGTTATAAAAGAGGTTGGATATGGATTTTAAATCAAAGATTAAAACAATAGAGTGGGTCGATACTTATTCAAAAATGGTAGATCAAACGGTTATACCTTATGAATATAAATTTGTGAATATAAAATCAGGTGACGAGATGTTTGAAGCTATCAGAAGTATGATAGTGAGAGGAGCACCGGCTATAGGTATTGCAGGCGCGCATGGAGTAATTCTTTATGCACAGGAGCTGGAGAAAGAAAATCTTACCAGAGATGAATTTATAACTAAACTTATACAAAAAGCCGAGTATATGAAAACTTCACGCCCGACTGCAGTTAATCTTATGTGGGCTGTTGACAAACAGGTTGATGTCATAAAAAATTCCGTTTCTGATATAAGAGGTATTATAGAAGAGCTTAAACAAAACGGTATAAAGCTTGAAAACGAAGACATTGAAATTAATAAGAAAATCGGAGATTTCGGTTCGGAAGCGGTACCGAAAGGTGCCGGGATTCTTACGCATTGTAATGCCGGTGCACTGGCAACAGTCGGTTATGGTACTGCATTAGGTGTTGTGCGCTCTGCGTATGCTAAAGATAATACAATCCGGGTTTTTGCAGACGAGACAAGGCCGCGTCAACAGGGTGCAAGAATCACTACTTTCGAGCTTGCAACGGATGGAATACCGGTTACATTAATAACGGACGGAATGTGCTCTTATTTTATGAAAAAAGGTCTGATTGATGTGGTTGTAGTCGGTGCGGACAGAATTGCAGCTAATGGAGATACTGCAAACAAAATCGGGACTTATACGGTTGCTATAGCAGCTAAATACCATAATATACCTTTCTATATAGCAGCTCCCCTTTCAACAATTGATATTTCAATAAAAACGGGAGATGAAATTCCGATAGAAGAGCGATCTCACGAAGAAGTTACGCATATAAACGGTAAGCCGATATGTCCGTTAGAAGGAGTTAATATTATTAATCCGGGATTTGATGTTACTCCGCATGAGCTGATTGCCGGTATTATTACGGAAAAAGGAATTTTAAGACCAAATTATAACCAATCAATAAAAGAAGCTTTTATCAATAAAGACAATATTTAATCGCTTCTATCATTGATTCCGGATTTGCCAGGTTTTTCCCTGCAATATCAAAGGCTGTACCATGGCTTGGAGATGTTCTTATTATATCCAATCCGATTGTCATGTTTACTGTTTTATTTGCTGCAATAGACTTAATCGGAATTAAACCTTGGTCGTGGTAACAGGCGATGTAACAGTCATAAGGCATTTTTTCGTCTTTTAAATATCTTTGGGCGCCATCTATAAATAATGTGTCAGCCGGAAGAGGGTTTGTAATGTTTATTCCCCTGTTTCTCAAGGCTTCTATTGCCGGTATCATAATATTTTCTTCTTCATTACCGATAAGCCCGTTTTCGCCGGCATGAGGATTTAGTGCGCATATTGCAAAAGACGGTTTCTTTATAAGAAGTTTATTTTGGAAGTAGCTCCGAAGCCGTTCGATTTTTTCTATAATAATTCCCTTTGTAAAAGAGACGCTGACATCTTTTAATGCGCAATGTCGTGTAAGAAGAAGTATTCTAAAATCTTTTGAAACAAAAAGCATTTCGGCTTTCTGACCGTCATGTGCTAAAAATTTTTCAAGAACCTCCGTTTGACCGCTATAATGATGTTCTGCAAGATTCATGGCTTCTTTAGAGGTCGGAGCCGTTACAATAAATTTAGGTTTAATATCACAAGCTTTTTTCAGTAAGTTGAATGAAAAATCCCCTGCTGCGGCAGAAATTTCGCCGGGTATTACTTTTTCGGTATAATCGACTTCTATTAATTCATAATTATTATTTAGACTTCCGTATGTATTTAAAATTTTGGAGTTTGAAATAATAACGATATCTTTAGGCGGAATATTTAATAAATTTAAAGCTTTTATTGTAATTTCCGCACCGATACCGTTCGGGTCTCCTGTTGTTATAGCGATTTTGTCAGCGTATTTATTCATGGCATTTAATATAATTAAGTATTTCTATTAAAGTATTTGTATTGCCCAGATTCCCTGATTTTGTGATAATCCATCTTTTATTGGCGTCATAGCATATTGAAATTGCCGGTGCGGCTTCGTCAAGAAGCATAAGTTCATTTGAATTTATTGCTTTGCAACATTTATATGATGTTTCTCCGCCAAGCATTATTAATATTACATTGAGCTGTTCCAGAACACGTTGTGTAAGGATTGCCAAAAAATCAGTAATCATGGTTGTAAGCTTATCTTTTGTTAATTCGGCATTAAAGGAGTCTTCGGAAAAACCGTCAAAATTAGCAATCAGATGTGAAGTATGTACAACTATCGTTACTCCGCATTTTAAGTTTGTTGTTATTCTTTCAGTAAGTTCATCTGTTACTCCATTTACGATATCTCTTGTATCAAGCGGTATAAAGTTGATATTATCAAAATCATCCGAATTTTCAAGTTTTGCGATTTGTTCCGCTGTTATTTGAGTAGCGGTGCCCGAAACAATCAGCTTTGGCAAATTTTCGATTTTTATGGGCTTTCGAGCTCTTTCAAGCCCTGCAAGCCAAATTTTCCCAAGAACTTGAGCAAAAGCAGCCGTTCCTGCAGGCAGGAGTTTTTTATCAAACTTTTTAACTGCAAGCGCAATTTGCTCTATATCAGTTATAGACGTTGAATCTGCGACAATAAGCTTCTTGCCTTCTTTTATAAGTTCATTAATTCTGATTAAAATAGGGCCTGCTCCGTTCATCACTGTTTTTAAATCGATTAAGCCTACAAGATCCTTTTGTTTCTCTTCCAGCTGCGAACGTAAAAGAGTCGGAATATGTGATTCTAAGATAGGAGAATGCGGATCTATAGCAATTTCAGTTCTTCCTATAGGTACTCCTTTTAAAAGATGGTACCCGCCTACGGTAATTCGACCCTCTTGCGGAAAAGCCGGCACGATAATTGAGGCATCATATCCCAATAATTCCATCATTGTTAATGTCTCTGCCGCAATATTTCCTCTGAGTGTAGAATCAATTTTTTTGTAATAATAGTCAAAGGAAAAATTGTCAACAAATGACTTTACAGCTTTTTCCAGACGTAAAACAGCTTCATTTCCGTCACAGTTTCTTGATTCGGTAGAAAGAGCCCACACTTCAACGTTTTCTTTATCAACGGGCACATATCCGCTATCTAAAAGAATTTTAGTATTAGCTCCCCTTAAATGAAATTGAAGTGCAGTGTCATTTGCACCGGTCAAATCATCTGCAATTATACCGACTATTTCTGATAAAATCATTGTTCTGCGTCTCTTTTAGAACCTAATAACCTTACATTGTTTGCAACAATAAGAAATCTTTCTCTCTCTTCGCCTGTTTGGTCCGTCCATTTGCTGATTGAAATTCTTCCGTCAACAACGACTTGACGGCCTTTTTTTATATATTCGCCGGCAAACTCGGCTTGTTTATCCCATACTTCTATATTATACCAGTCTGTTACTTCTTCTTTTGTTTTTGAATCCCATCTGTTTACAGCAAGTGAAAATGTTGTTTTGACCTTTCCCGATTCAAAATATTTAATTTCCGCATCCTGCCCTGCGCGCCCTATTATAGTTGCTGTATTCATCCGTATCTCCTTATATTAACAATTTAAATTATAGCATATAATTTTTAAATATTTGTAAATTTTTACTTAACAACTGGCAAAAAAATATTTTACACGTTTTAATTTAAATAATATTAAGGAGAATCCATGCAAATTCAAAAAGTAAATTTCGCAAATATAACGCTGCAAAAACCATATACATTAAACAAAGTTCAAGTAAATAATAAAAATAACGAAACAAATAATTGTACAAATGTACTTTTAGATGGAATTCCAAAAAGTTATATAACTTTTAAAGCTGCAGATAATGAAAATAAGGTAATATTATCGGAAGATGCGGAAGAGCTGCTGGAATTGTCTGTAAAAGTCGCAAAGGATTCCGGTTCTGATGAAGTCCGCCCGGAGCATGTAATTGAAGCCTCTGTGCAAGCTGTGGAAACAAAATTCTCTGAGCCTGATTGCAATTTGGCAGCAATAGAGCCTAATGAATTACCGCCGCTCTGCAAAATTGCTAATAATACGGCAAAGAAAAATCTGTTTCAAAAGGACAGTGATATAAGGCAATTTATAAAAGCTGTTGAAAAGCTTGCTGATCAGAATCTTGAGCGCTTGAGCAATCAACGGGTGCCGGACATCCCGAATAAAGAAAAGGAAATAAAGCTTTCAGACTCTTTGCAGGATGAATTAAATCGCTTAAGCGGGAAAATAGCGTCAGCAGATGCAGGTATGTTGCTCGGTTCCGCTTTTAATGCACTTTCTCATAAAGGGCTTACTTATCCTTCCGAATTTTTGTTTGTCTTTTCAAAGCTGGCGCTATATAAGAATAAAGAAGATATAAAATCCGACTATTTAAAGCAATATGATGCAAAAGCTCTGGATGTGTGGAACAAGCTTGCTTTGGGCTCGAACTTATTTATAACATATAACAATGAGATAGAAGCTGACAGATTGACTTCCAGTATGTTAAAAACAATAAATGCTCCGAAACACGGTAATTTTAGCAGCAGTAATACTATAGTAAATGTTATGAGCGAAGAGGTTTCTCCGGAAAATCTGATTAATGAAATTCTGCAAGCACAAGATAAAAATCCGGAAAAGCAAAAAATATACATTGTAAAGATGAATAATTTGATAAATAATATTGAAGATTTTCAAACGAATGGGTTTATGAATTCAGATTTTATCAATATGGTGAATCTAAAAGATGCAAATACAAAATTTGTATTTTTACAGAATGAAGATATTTATTATCAATTAATGCGTGAAGAGTTGACACAAAAAATCTTTTCAGATTTTTTACTGCATTCGCTACCTCCGGTACATAGTTATGAAGCGCAGGAAATTTTGAATAAAAACAGAAAGTTTTTAAAAGATATTAAAACCCCTTTTACAAAAGAGGCTAAGGCAAAAGCTATTATGTATGCTGATAAGATAAAGGGAGTTTATCCGGATAAAGCTGTTGATTTAATGAATCGTATTGCTAACTATTATGGTGAAGAAAAGAAGAAGATTACGTCAAAAGACGTTGATGAATTTGCATTTATTGCGCATAACTTGTTCAATAAAACGGAAGATAAAACGAATATAATTTATGATACGGGGAAAAATTTGGCCTCTCTTTACGGTAAAGATACTTCCAAAAAAGATGCTGAAGCTCTTGTCAGACAAATAAAAACAGGCAGGGCCGGAACAAGAGGAATTATTATATATTCGCAGGATGAAGAAGCCGGCTCCGGACGCAGATATTTAGCTCAGGCAATTGCAGGTGAGGCAAAAGTTCCGTTTGTGGAAATTAATACTTCTGATTATGCATTGTCATCTGCAGCGGATGACAGCATAAAAAATAATCCCAAGACTGATGTGCATAATATTTTTGTAAAAATAAAGAAAGCTGCGGAACAAAACCCAAATAAAGCTGCAATTGTTTATATAAGTGATTTTGAAGAACTTGCTTTTTCAAATCCTTATCTGCCGGGTTATAAACAGGCCATGGCACAAATATTAAAAGAAATGGCCTGTGCAGAGGAAGAAGATGTAAGTATTCTGGTACTTGGTGCAACAAGAGAACCTTATGTTGATTATATACCTCTTGAAATCAGAGGATTTAATCAGTCTATTGCAGTAGATTCTCCTGCCTTTAACAACCGATCCCGCAAAGATATTATTGCAAACAGAATTAATGAAATAAATCTGCCGTTGGCTTGTAAGACTGCAACTGAAAAAGAGGAGATGCTCAATAAAATTGTGAAATTGACTCAATATATGTCTTTTGTTCAAATAAAATCTATGATAGAAAAAACAGAACAAATAATGCTGGAGAGAGAAAAAAGCAAAGCTTCGATAGGAGATTTCATTGAGGCATATTTGCAATTGTCAACCGGCAGAACATCACGTCCGGAAATGCCTGAGTATAATAAGCGTGCTACAACATCTCACGAGTGCGGTCATGCCGTAAATTTGGAAGTTATGAATGAAATTCTCAAAGAAAAGGGAAAACCGTGGCATCAATTCAGAGATGTGAATTTTATAACTCTGGACCCAAGGGGGAATTTCTTAGGAGCTGTTTTTGAAGGTAAGTCTGAAAACTCTGATTATCCGTTTGAAGCGATGTTTACAGGATTGGTTTGTGCATACGGCGGATATTCTTGTGAAAAATTATTCTTTGATATGGACGGTTCCAGCGGAATTTCTCAGGATTTAGCGCAGGCTGCTTTGTCTGCTAAAAACGGAATAGAGTACTTCGGTTTTGGGCATAATACCGGTAAAATATCAAATGCCGCAGATATTAGGGCTGTTAAATATGATGAAAATGTGTTTAAAGATATGGATATAATACTTACTAATGCTCAGATTGCATCAGATTTAATAACGGAAACATATAAACATTTCAATGAATGGTTTACAGATAAATATTCAAAGCTAATCGGGACTGATGATTGTATGATTGACGGTGATACATTCCGTTCCGCTCTTGCAGCCTGGAAAAAGACGCAGCCGCAAGATGTAAAAGAAGAATTTGCTATTTTAGGAGATATGATTATGGATATAATCAAGTCTTCAAAACAGGGTAAAATATATGGTAAATTAAAGCTGTAATTATTATTGGGTAATAAAAAAAAGAGCTTCTTTTAATGAAGCTCTTTTTTATATCTTATTTTTTATTTTCAATCTTTTTAGGCTCAGGAGTTTTTACAACTCTTTTCGGATTAAACTCTTCGTTCAGATATTCGATTTTAGCATTTTTCATTAAGCCTTCTGTAAGTTTTTTCAATACTTCAATTTGTTTCTGAGTTTCTAAATAGAATTTAATTTCATCTTTTACTTTTACAAACGGAGTAGAGCCAGCCTCCATTCTGTCTGTTACTTTGATTATGTGGAAGCCGTAAGGCGATTTGACAAGAGTTTCGCTTATTGTATTCGGCTTCATGGAAAATGCTGCGTTTGCAAATTCCGGAACCATTGCTTCTTTCGGGAAGAAACCTAGTTCTCCGCCTCTTTCTGCACTGGCTTTATCGTCAGAGTTCTTCTGAGCAATTTTTTCAAAATTCTCAGGAGATTTTTTGACTTCTGCTAAAACAGCTTCTGCTTTAGCCTTCTGAGCAGTTATTTGTTCATCGACTTTTTTATTTAAATCGGTCGGATTTATATCAGGATTTTTGGCTTTTATTTGTTGTATCAGTTCAAGTGTATTAGCTGAAATAAGTATGTGAGAAGCTCTTACCTGTTCTCCATGTGTAAATTCCGCTTTATGCGTATTGTAATAGTTTTCAGCGTCTTTGTCTGTTATGTTAATTTTTTGAATTGAATTTACAAGTTTTTTGATTTTAATTTGAGTTTTTAAATCTTCCGTAAATTGTGCATTTGAAATTCCTCTGTCTTTAAGAAGTTTATTCAATTCTTCTTTAGAGCCGACTTTGTCAATAATTGATTTTAATTCATTCTGAACATCTTCTTCTGTAGCAGTAATTCCGCGTTTTACGATTTCTTCTTCCAATAAGGATTTGACAATTAATTCATTGACTATCTTATCTTTAAATATTCCATACATTGGGTTTTCATCTGATTTTACGAAATTTTTTGAGCCTCCAAAGGCTTTTAAAAATGATTTGTCTACGGTTGTATCGAAAGCCTTATCAAATTCTGCCTGTGTAATAACGGTATTATTCACTTTTACAATACCTTCGGATTTGTTCATTAATGTGCAGCCGGAAAACAGTAACATAGACACTGCCAAACACGCTAATAATTTTTTCATTAGAATATACTCCTCTTATTTATAAAAATTACTATTTCATAATAAATCAAATATTTTTAAATGTTAAATATTTTTTTACTCTTCTTAATACAGAATAAAAAATTCGGGAAATTTCGTTAATCGAAAAATCTGTACTTTAATAATGCCCAAACCGCTTGCACTCCGTCTTTCCAGGTTATTTTCTTTCCCTCGTGCGATTTGCGTGCATTATAAGAAATCGGTACTTCCATAAATCTTGCGTTCTTTTTGAGAATTTTGGCTGTAATTTCAGGTTCAAAATCGAATCTGTTGGATTTTATTGTTATATCTTTAATAAAATCTGCACGAAAAGCTTTGTAGCAGGTTTCCATATCCGTAAGATAAGTTCCGTACAGGAGTCTTGTTATATAAGTAAGAGTGATATTAGCTAAATAACTTAATAACAAAAAGTTTCCGCTGTTGCGTGTATCAGCGAGCCTTGAGCCGTAAACGACATCTGCGGAATCTGTTACTATCATATGGACTAACGGTTTATAATCAGCAGGATTATACTCTAAATCCGCATCCTGAATTATTATAATATCGCCCGTTGCAGCATGAAATCCTGTACGAAGAGCCGCACCTTTTCCCATATTTCGGTTGTGATAGAGTACTTTATACGGAAGGGTTGCATATAAATCTCTGGTTCCGTCTGTAGAGCCGTCATCAATTAATATGATTTCTTTTTCCAGCCCGAAATCAACACTCTCAATCTGATTTAATATATCAGGCAAAAACTCCTTCTCATTAAAAACCGGTATTAGAATTGAAATCTTTTTCAAAACTCCTCCTTTACCCCTTTGCCAAAATACTGATTTTATTATATTATATAATAAACAAGAGAGGGTGGAATGACTTTAGAAAATTTTATTTACGAGTCAGTTTCAGAAATACTTAACGGCAAGTATGAAGAAGTAAAAGAAAGAATTGAAAAACATAAAGAAATTTATCAGGACGATACGGCAATATGTTTTTGCCTGCTTGCCCTCGGGGCGTTCTGCAAAGGTGATTACAATTGTTTTTATCAGTTTATGAATGATGCTTCTTTTCTTGTCGAACAGTCAAAAGACCCTATTACAAAGATTTTGCATGAAATGGTTTTAGGGTATGTTAATTTTAAAGAAAAAAATACAACTCTATATTCCATCAACTATAATCAGGCGCGCAAGCTTTCTATAAAAAATCAAAAGACTGAATTTTTTGAAAAATTAAATTCTCTTTTGAAATGTCCGGCTGTAAGCCATTACAGTAATCATAACCAGACAAAAGACCCACTGATTGCGCTTGTAAACATAGGTCAGGCTGTTGCAGCTGAAAAAAACATTGATTTACTCATAAAAACAATAGCAGAAGAAACAAAAACGGCTATGAATGCGGATAGATGCACTGTTTATCTTTACGATAAAGAAAACAATGAGCTCTATTCAAAAGTTGCAACAGGTTTAGACACGAAAGAGCTTAGAATTCCTGCTGACAAAGGTATTGCAGGTCATGTCGTAAAAACAGGCGAAACTATTAATATAAAAGACGCTTATAAAGACAAGCGTTTCAACGCTGATGTTGATAAAAAGACAGGTTACCGCACAAAGACAATACTCTGTATTCCGATTAAGAATTTTAATCAGGAAATTATCGGTGTTTTTCAGGTCCTTAATAAATTCGGAGAGTATTTTACGCCTGATGATGAGGATTTGCTTGTCGCAATAGCATCAAGCGCCGGTATTTCTCTGGAAAACGCGCAGCTCTTTGAAAGACAGCGTAAAATGCTGGAAGAACAGAAAGTTGTTCTTGATAGCTTTATTGAAACTCTTGCAACTTCTATTGATGCGCGTGACAAGATTACTGCCGGTCATTCTTCAAGAGTAAAAATGTTTGCGACTCTTATTGCGCAGGAATTTGGCATGGAGCAGAATGATATCTATATCCTGGAAAAAGCGGCAGCACTTCATGATATCGGAAAAATCGGGATTAGAGATTCTGTTTTACAAAAAGAAGGCAAGCTTACGCCGGAAGAGTATAAGCATATTCAGGAGCATGTAGAAATTACGCATCATATTCTGGAAAAAATCCATATGTCAAAAGATTTCCAGCAAATAACCGAAATTGCCTGCTCGCATCACGAAAAATATGACGGAACCGGATATTACAGGCATTTAAAAGGCGAAGAAATCCCGTTTGGCGGAAGAATTCTGGCAGTATCGGATGTGTTTGACGCAATAACTTCTAAAAGACATTACCGTGATAAAATGCCTATAGAAAAAGTTATTGATATTATAAAAAATGGTGCCGGAACTCATTTCGATCCAAAAGTCGTTGATAAATTCCTCTCTATAAAGTTAAGCAAAATCGTCGGTGTGTTTGTCACAGAGACACATATGACGATTGAAAAAGAGGATATGGAAACTTTAGAAAAATATAACCTACTTGATTTATATTACTCTATAGTAAATAATTGTAGTAATAAGTTATTGCAGGTGTTTAATAAATATTATGTAGGTGTAGATTTAGAGCATGAATAGGATATTAAATAAATTAATCATACTAATACTCATATTATCCGCACCTGCTGCTACAATGGCGGCAGATGTTAAGCCGTTGAAAATTAAGGCAGAAACTAATACCGCAAATCTGGATATGGTTATTAAAGATAATTTTGTTAAGGCTAAATATGCTTCGGCGGAAAACCGGTTTGCTCAAAGCAACGTGAAGGCTTCTTATGATGATTTTAACAGTCTTATACAAAGAACAGCGCATGATGATTATGTGTTTCTGGTATATGGTATGAAGATGGCAGAGTTTGGCTTTTTTGATCTCTCTGATGCCTTAATAAAAAAGCTTGACACAAACGGTTTTACTGCTGCTTATGTGAATGATATCAGAAGATTTTATTACCCGTCATCAATCGTAAGCCGGAAAGATTTGCTGTATCTTGCGGATGCTTATTCGAATATTGTTTACAATAATATGGCAATAGAGACAACCTCCGAGCTGATAAACAGCAATCAGGCGCCTGAAAGCGATTATAAAAACTACCTTATTGCTCTGGGAAATTACAAATCTAACAATTTACAGCAGGCTTTAAAGTACATAAATAACGCAATTACACAGAATGATACAAATGTAAATTATCAAATATTGAAGGCTAAAATTCTTGCTGACTCTAATAAATCCAAGCAAGCCTTAAAACTTCTTGAAAAAATCAAGAAAGAGCCATTTAAAACAGCAGATTTCCAGAGGAAAATCCGTGCGGCAGAAGAATATATTCTGTATAAGACCGCAAAAGACGAGCCTTTGAAAGATTATCATTTAGCATATTATTACCATCTGCAGGAAAAGAGCCTTCTTGCGACAAAGGTTCTGCAAACTGCAATTTTGCAGGCAAAACAATACAGCCCGCTTATATTTTCTCTTTTAGGAAAAATCTTCTACGATAATGATGAACCGTTAAAAGCTCAAGAGTTTGCAGGGCGTGCTTTTAAAGAAGATAATGATAACTATCTTGCAGCAATTACGCTTGCGGATTTAAATTATGACAACAGAAAGTATGATGACGCTTTAAAATATTATAAAAAAGCTAAAAGACTGACTAAAGATATAGACCCGTCTGTGGGTATGGCAAAAACTTATCTTGCAATGGAAAAAGATAAGAAATCAAAAAAACTTTATGAAAAACTCTTGAAGAAAAATCAATTTGACGAGGAATTACTTGTTGATTCTCTGCAGGTATTTCCGCAGAATGCCGATTATTATCTGCCCAGAGTTGCATCTCTTGACATAACCAATAATGATATCTGGCTCGGTCTGGCTAATCTTGCAATAAGAGATAAGAACTATACAATGGCAGCAACTTATCTAAACAATTCTTATTATATTGACGCAAATAATTTTAAATACTATTATTATCTTAGCCTTGTACTCAGGGCAAAAGGCGACATAGAACTGGCAAACCAATCGTTAATAAGGTGTTCAAGACTCAATTCAGATTATGCGGCAGACGTAAATCCGGGGCATAGTATATATGACGAAGAATAATATTTTAATCGTAGAAGATCATGAATTAACCCGTTTCGGCCTTAAAACAGCATTTGAAGGCTGTGATTATGTTGCAGATATTTATGAAGCAGAATCCGCAGAAAAAGGTATTGATATTGTAAACAGAAATGAGATAAATCTTATAATAATGGATTTAGGTCTCCCCGGAATGGACGGAATTCAGGCAACTCAGAAGATTAAAGGCTTAAACAAAGATATTAAAATTGTGGTTTTAACATCGCATAATGATGAGCAGGAAGTTCTAAACAGTCTAAAAGCAGGTGCTAATGCCTATTGCTCAAAGGAGATTAATCCTAAAAGGCTGACTCAGGTTGTACAGTCTGTCCTGGACGGAGCAGCATGGTTTGATCCTTCAATTTCGCACATAGTCCTTGAAGCAGCAACAAAAGGACATGAGAAAGAAACTGCCAAACCTGAAAAAGATTACGGATTAACCGGCCGTGAAACGCAGATACTTAAACTTATAACCGAAGGTTACAGCAATATTGAAATAGCAAAAGAACTCTTTGTAAGTATTAATACTACAAAAGCTCACGTTGCAAGCATCTTGCAAAAACTAGAAGTAGATGATAGACTACAAGCAGCACTAAAAGCATTAAAGGAGAAACTTGTATAGATGGGCGGATTAGCTTCAATATTAGTAGTGGATGACAATCCAAAATATCTTGCAGATGCGCTTCCTATGTACGGTTATGATGTTACAACTGCAGAGGATGGTATTGAAGCATTAAAGATTTTGACAGAAAAAGAAGACTCTTTTGATTTAATTCTGCTTGATGTTATGATGCCGAATATGGACGGCTGGGATACTTTAAAGGCTATAAGAAGCAATAAAAAGATTAAATATATTCCCGTAATTATGATAACGGCTGTAAGCGAAGACCAGAAAATAGTTTCAGGCTTAAAAATCGGGGCTGATGATTATATCGTGAAACCGTTTATACTGCCAAACCTGCTTGCAAGAATTGAGGCTGTTTTAAGACGCTGTAAGTGGCAAAAGGAAGCTTCCGGTAACCAAGAGAAAAAATTAAATAAAGATGTAAATCTGGATGCGCTTACACCTAAAGAAAAAGAGGTTTTAGCACTTGTAGCAAAAGGTGCAAGCAATCAAGAGATTGCTGATAAACTCTATGTAAGAGATGTTACGGTAAAAACACATTTAAACAGTATTTTTAAGAAATTAAAAGTAACAAACAGAACCCAGGCAGTATTGCTTGCTATGGAAGTTAATCTTATAAATTAGAAATTGAAAGGATAAAAATGTTAACTAAAGAAGAATTGATAAATTTGATATTTACAAATGTAGACGCTTTTAATGATGAAATTAAGCAGGCAAGTGGAGCTATTGACCTGAGTGAAACAGATTTTTCAGGTATATCTCTTGACGGAATAGAGTTTGTAAATGTGGATTTGACATCATCTTCTTTTGCGGATTCACACCTTACAGAAGTTAAATTTGACGGCTGTGATTTGACATCTGTTGATTTTACACGGGCAAATCTGGTTGAGTGTTCTTTCAATGAATCTGTTTTAAACGGTACGGATTTTAGCTATTCAAAAACTGATTACTGCAATTTTTCGGATGCAGACCTTGCAGGTGCAATATTTCAGGGAGCTGATTTAACTAACTCGGATTTTTCTGCTGCAGAGAATTTAAGCGCCTGCAGGTTTGATGAAGAAACCGTCTGGCCGGATAATGAAAATCTGCCTGAAGACTTTGATGCAAGCTATTCTTCAGACTTATCATCCCTGCAGGATGAAGATGATTATGAACAGTCTGATTATTAATTGTAACAATACTTTACGATAAATACTTGTAAAATAAATTCTTTTAAGGTAAACTTAAACTACACTGGTAGAAAGAAGGAATATAATTATGTCAAAACAATGTGAAGTATGCGGTAAAAAGCCTTTAAAAGCAGCCAAATTAACATTTTCTCATAAACAAATCGTTAAAAGACAAACTCCTAATTTACAGGAAATCAGAGTTAATGTAAACGGTCAGGCTAAGAAAATGACAGTTTGTACATCTTGCTTAAAAGCCGGAAAAGTACAAAAAGCTGTATAGTAGTTATTTATATTAGAATTATGAATTAAAATACTTTAAGTTAGCACTTAAAGTATTTTTTTATTAAGTTTTGTAACGATTTTTATAAAGATTGAAATTGGATAAAATTTATATACTTTATATAGATGTAAGATGAATAAAACATAAGGAGACAAGATATGTCAACAGAAGTAAGCGCAAATGTATTAAAGTCTTTTTTAGCAAATGATTTAGGTATACGTAAACTTGATCGAAATCAGGCTCAAAAATATGATATAGATGCCGATAAATATGCAGAAGCAGATAAAGATGAAAACGGTATTGAAATAGATGAAATACTTCAAGATAGTGATTTGTATGAACAATTTGCAACACTTTATCTTGAAGAACAAGATAAAGAGAATTCAGTTAATGCTGAACAAGAGAAAGAAGAAGAGGCTAAAGTAAAGGATAAAGGCGAGAGCAAAGCATAAAAGAGAATTATAAGGTATTTAATTTTCAAGCGGGTAATATAATGACCCGCTTTTTTATTTATAAGAATTTGCGGAAAAATTAACATTTTTCTCGCAAATTCTCGGGAACGGTTTCACCTCTGGCCAGGTGCTATCCCGCACCCGCCCAGAGGTTTACACACCTTGCATCGGGTACGGAAAAACCTCAAAAATCTGTCAATTTTTGGATTTTTCCGCACCCTCATAATGTAAAAATCATAATAGTATGTTATAATAAAATTAGGAGATCAAAGTTGAAACGTTGTCCGCCAAATGCGAGAGCAGAAAGGCTTTAATATAAAAGAATGATGAACAATTTACAATTTCAAAATGACCTCGAACGATTATTAGCAATAATGCCCCGGAAAGTAGTGTCTAATTTGTCAGCAGACAGATTGGATGATGTTATAGAAATTGTTTTGGATTTGGGAAGAATTCCGGAAGTTCGGCATGCCGGCGGAAAAATAGAAAAATTACAATCAGATGTTGTTAATGACGAAGATATTGCATTTATAACATCACATCTTCAAGAATTTACTCATGACAATCGATCCGGAATTCCGGGGACACTGCACAGAATAAGTGCGATAAGAAACAGACAGGGAAAAGTGGTAGGGCTTACCTGCCGTGTCGGTCGTGTTGTTACAGGTACAATTGACTGTATAAAAGATATTTGCACACAGGGTAAAAGTATTTTGTTTTTAGGCCCTCCGGGGGTTGGTAAAACTACAAAATTAAGAGAAATTTCCCGCCTTGTCGCGGATGAATTAGGGAAGCGTGTTGTAATTGTAGATACTTCAAATGAAATTGCAGGCGACGGTGATGTTCCTCACCCTGCAGTCGGGACTGCAAGAAGAATGCAGGTTCCGCAGCCGGAATTTCAAAAAGACATAATGATTGAAGCTGTTGAAAACCATACGCCTGAAGTTATTGTTGTAGATGAAATCGGTACGGAGGCGGAAGCGCAGGCTGCCAGAACCATTGCTGAAAGAGGGGTTATGCTCATTGCAACCGCACACGGCAACTGCCTTGAAAGTTTAATTAAAAACCCGACACTTTCTGATTTAGTCGGCGGTATCCAATCAGTTACGTTAGGAGATGATGAAGCTAAGAGAAGGGCTTCACAAAAAACTGTTCTTGAAAGAGAAAAACAGCCTACTTTTGATATTGTTATAGAAATTCTGGACAGAAATACACTTGCAGTTTACAGAAATACTTCCGAAGCAGTTGACTATATCTTAAGAGGCTGGCCGATAAGACCTGAAATTCGTAAAGTAGAAGAAAAGCACGAAGAAACAATTCAGGAGCCGGTAAAACAGGATGTGCCCGAACAAGCTCAAGATAACAGTATGAATTTTTCATTCTCCAGACAAAAATATGTTGAGCAGGCAAAACCACTTAAAAAGCTTTATTTATATGCTGTTTCAAGAACTATTGTTGAAAAATTAATAGAGCGTCTGGATCTGAATTTAGAATTAACAAGAAATATTGAAGATGCGGATATTGTGATTGCGCATAAAAATTTTGCTAAAGGCGGAGCTAAAATTCTTAATACCGCAAAAGAATACAGGGTTCAGATTTTTTATGTAAAAACAAACTCAATGGCTCAAATACAGAAGGTTTTGAAAGATGCGCTGGATATACGTCCCGGGGATGTAGAGAGTTTGCAGGGATATACAGACGATACCGAAAAAGCGCTTGATGAAACAAGAGATGCTATAAAAAGCATTATGGAAGGAGCGGAAGTTATAGAACTGGCTCCGCAGACTCCGCAAATACGAAAACTCCAGCATGAGCTTGTTGACCAGTACAATCTGATAAGTACTTCCGTAGGCGAAGGAAACGACAGGCACTTAAGAATTTACAGAAAATAAGGGAGCAATATTTGTCTATCCCCTTTTACCCCTGCCCAACTGGTTTCTTGATTTGTTTTATGGTTTTTGTTACGATTATATTCAAAATCGAACATAATACATTAGCTATAT
>CALUPN010000013.1 GCA_944322625.1 Candidatus Gastranaerophilales bacterium
CGTTTCAGGGTTAATATTTATAAAGACAGAGGCAATTATGCGGCTGCTTTCCGTGTAATTGCATCTAAAGTTCCTTCTTTTAAGGAATTGGGTTTATCCGATACAGTTAGAAAAATTGCAGAAAAACCGCGCGGTCTGGTTCTTGTAACAGGCCCCACAGGTTCCGGTAAATCAACAACTCTGGCTGCAATGATTAACTATATCAATGAAACACGTTCAGAACACATTTTGACGATTGAAGACCCTATCGAATTTATTCACCCGTCAAAGCGTTCGATTATTCACCAGAGAGAATTAGGACAGGATACCAGAAGTTTCGCTAACGCTCTTAAATCAGCACTTCGTGAAGACCCTGATATCATTCTGGTAGGTGAGATGCGTGACTTGGATACGATTAGATTAGCGCTGACAGCTGCTGAAACAGGCCACCTGGTATTCGGAACTCTGCACACATCTTCTGCTTCGCAGACAATCGACCGTATTATTGACGTATTCCCTGAAGGTCAGCAGCAGCAGGTTCGTGTACAGCTTTCAAACTCTCTTGTAGCTGTATTTTCTCAAACATTGCTTCCGCTTCTTCAAGCAGACGGTACTAAGCAGGGACGTGTTATGGCACAGGAAGTTATGCTTGTTATTCCGGCTATTGCGAACTTGATTCGTGAAGCTAAAGCCGCTCAAATATATTCAACAATGCAGACAAACTCAGGGTTTGGTATGCAGACTTTGGAAATGTCACTGAGAGACTTGTATATGAGAAAGAAAATCACACTTGAGGATGCTCTGGCGCGATCAAGCCGGCCGGAAGAATTCAAGCGGGGATTACAGAATTCATAAATGTAACAAAAAAGCGGGGAATCCGCTTTTTTTATTGCTTTTTTAGATTGTTTATAATATAAATATATAAGCTCTATTAGCTTTAAAAGGAGGTAGCCGAATTATGGAAACATACGGAATCGAAAAATTAGGAATTATTAGTCCGAAAGCTGTTTATCGCAATCTGTCGCCGGCAGAGCTTACAGAGGCAGCTCTAAGAAGAGGAGAAGGACTTTTAAGTAATAAAGGTGCTTTAGTCGTAACAACGGGTAAATATACCGGCCGTTCGCCTAAAGATAAGTTCATTGTTGATACTCCGACTATTCATGATGAAATAGCCTGGGGTAAAGTTAACAAACCAATGAGCAGAGAAAAGTTTAATTCAATCAGAGGAAAGATTGCGGCTTATTTGCAAAACAGAGAAGTATTTATCTTTGACGGTTTTGCCGGAGCTGATAAAACTTATACACAAAAATTCAGAGTTATTAACGAAATGGCAAGCCAGAATTTGTTTATTCACCAGTTATTAATCCGTCCGACAGCAGACGAGTTAGCAAACTACGGAGAGGCTGATTACACAATTCTTTGTGCTCCGGGATTTAAATGCGATCCGGAAGTTGACGGTGTTAATTCGGAAGCTTGCATAGCAATCGACTATGAAGCACATCAAATTATAATCTGCGGTTCTCAATACTCCGGAGAAATTAAGAAATCCGTATTTGCTACTATGAACTATATAATGACAAAGAAGAATGTTCTTCCGATGCACTGCTCGGCGAATATGGATCCTCAAACAGGTGAAACTGCTGTATTCTTCGGGCTTTCAGGCACAGGAAAAACTACATTATCCGCTGATCCTAACCGTAAATTAATCGGTGACGACGAGCACGGCTGGTCGCCTGACGGCGTATTTAATTTTGAAGGCGGGTGCTATGCAAAATGTATCAATCTTTCAGAAGAACACGAACCTGAGATTTATAACGCAATCAAGTTTGGCTCTCTTGTTGAAAATGTTGTTATGGATAAGAATACAAGGGAATTCGATTTTAATGACGGCAGCTTAACAGAAAACACACGTGTCGGTTATCCGATTGATTATATTAATAACGCTCAAATCCCTTCAAAGGGCGGAATTCCTAAAGTTGTAATTTTCTTAACAGCTGACGCGTTCGGCGTACTTCCTCCGATTTCAAGATTGGATAAGAACGCTGCGATGTACCATTTTGTAACAGGGTTTACTTCTAAATTAGCAGGAACAGAAAGAGGCGTAACAGAGCCGCAGCCGACTTTCTCAACGTTGTTCGGCGAACCTTTTATGCCGATGGATGCGTCTGTTTACGCAAAGATGCTCGGTGAAAAATTGGATAAATACGGAACAAAGGTTTATCTTGTAAATACCGGCTGGGCAGGCGGAAGCGCAGCTTCCGGAGCTAAGCGTATGAAATTAAGCTACACAAGAGCTATGGTAACTGCTGCATTGAACGGTTCGTTTGACAATATTCAATTCAAACATCACGATGTGTTCAATGTGGATTACCCGACATCTTGTCCTAATGTACCGGATGAAATGTTAGATGCAAGAGGTATGTGGGTTGATAAAAACGCTTATGACGAGGCAGCTAACAAGTTAGCTCAAATGTTTGCAGACAATTTTGCCGCTAAATACCCGAATATGCCGGCAGAAATAGTTAAAGCAGGCCCGAGGGCAGTTGCCAGGGTATAATTAAATATCAGAATATTAAATTAAATGCGGCTTAAACAAATTTTGTTTAAGCCGCATTTGGTTATAGAGTTTATTTTATACTAAATTTGTCTGTTCCGTTTTCATGGTATAATTAATTCAAAAGGAGAAGAAACAATGTCTTTAAGGAACGAACGAGTCAGAAAAGAATTAATGCGCGATATCTCTGAAATCTTGAGAAGAGAGGTCAGAGGACTTGAAGGGGTTGTCTCTGTAGTTGATGTAGAAGTTGCACACGATAATTCTTTTGCAAAAGTTTTTTACAGTGTTTTAGGTTCGAAAGAACAAGTAGAAAAAGATAAAGAGATTATTGAAAAAAATACCGGCAAAGTAAGATATGAAGTCGGAAAACGTATAAGATTAAGAGTTACGCCGGAAATTAAATTTATATATTCTGACGGTCTTGAACAAGGAGCGAAAGTTCTTGACCTGATTAATAAAATTTCAAAAGGTGAAATAAAATAAATGTTTGGCTTTTTAAATATATATAAACCGCAAGGCAAAACATCACATGATGTTATTGCTATATTAAGGCGTATTACAGGAGTTAAACAAATCGGTCATACCGGAACATTGGATCCGTTTGCAGAAGGGGTTTTGCCGGTGTGTATAGGTAAAGCCGCAAGATTAATAGAGTATCTTAATGATGATAAAGCATATATTGCATTCGTTAAGTTCGGCATGTCAACTACAACCTATGATATAGAAGGAGAAGGGGTAAATTTTTCCGATAAAAGTGTTGATATTAATGATATAGAAAAAGCGCTTAATCAATTTAAAGGTGAAATTGAGCAAATGCCCCCCATATATTCAGCAATAAAAGTTAAAGGTAAAAAACTTTATGAATACGCCAGAAAAGGTGAGAGTGTTGAAATTAAACCGAGAAAAGTGAATATAAAGAAGCTGAAAGTTTTAAACTATGATATGGATGAAAGAGTGTTAGAGCTTTATATTGAATGCTCTAAAGGTACATATATCCGTTCAATAGCAAATGATTTGGGAGAAAATTTAAAAATATACGGACATTTAATAAAACTTATCCGTGTTAAGGCCGGCAGTTTTGAAATAAAGGATGCCGTTAATCTTGAAAATATGCAAACTAAAGATGATGTCGAAAAGAATTTAATTAACCCGCTAAAAAAATTGGATTATGAAACATATGAACTTAATTCGGAAGAAAAAAGTAAAGTCTTACACGGAATGCCGATAATTCCGGAGAAGAATTTATCCGGAACTGTTATATTAACCTCAGCGGGAAGTATTGCTGCTGTTGGAACCGCAGATAACAACCTTGTAAAATGTTTAAAAGTTTTTATTTAAAAAAATCCGCCGTTTGGCTTCTTTTATTTATGCCTATTGCTGAATTCGCCTAAATATGGTATAATACCCTCGTGTTTATTTGGAAAAGGAGAATACGCATGGTGGAACAGTATTCAGATGGTGATTTTGAGGCTCTATTGGAAAAGTATGATTACAATTTTAAGCGCGGTGATATTGTGAAAGGAATGGTCTGTGCTTATGAATCAGACGGTGCAATTGTGGATATCGGTTCAAAAAGTACCGCTTTTGTTCCTGCATATGAACTGTCTGCTGACAAGAAAGCAAAGGTTGAAGATGTTCTGGAATTAGGTAAAGAGTATGAATTTTTAATTACACAGGATAGTGACGAGAACGGAAAATTTACACTTTCATATAAAAAAGTTCATATGGCTCATACCTGGGAAGAGCTTGAGAAGGTTAAAGAAGCGGATGAAACTATCTCCGTATCGGTTGCTCAAATAGTGAAGGGCGGAGTTGTAGTTGATATTTCCGGTGTTCAAGGCTTTATCCCTCAAGGGCAGTTATGTGCAAGAGAAACTATATGTAACCCCGGCGATAAAATTGACGTAAAAATTCTTTCTTTAGATAAATCTCAAAACAATTTGATTTTATCTAATAAAAAAGTTTTTGAAACTAATATGGCAGAAACAAGAAAAAGCGTTTTTGAACAAATTGAAGTAGGTCAAATTGTAAAAGGAGAAGTTGTAAGAATTACGGATTTCGGTGCTTTCGTTAATGTAGGCGGAGTTGACTGTCTGCTTCCCCTGTCTCAGATTTCTTGGAAGTGGGTTGAACATCCGACTGACTTACTCAAGGTCGGCGAGGAAATCAATGTTGAAATTATAGATGTTGATTACGACAAACAAAGAATCAGCTTGAGTTTGAAGAATACCGAGCCAGATCCGTGGATAAAAGCAGAAGAAGAGTTAAAAGAAGGCGACGTTAAAGAAGGTGTTATCACCAGAATTAAACCGTTCGGAGCTTTTGTAGAAGTTTTGCCCGGTGTGGAAGCCCTTCTTCCTCAATCAGCTCTTATAGAATATCAAAATGCAAATAAATGCATTTTAAATGCGGGTGATAAAGTAAATACAAAAATTATAAAGTTCAATCCTAAAGATAAAAGAATTTCCCTGGGACTTTCTACCGAGGAAAAAACTGAAGTTCCTGCAGAATAGATAATACCGCTTCAGGAGACAAGCCTACAATATTTTCAAAACTTCCTTCATATCTGTCAAGATAACCTGAAGGAAGTTCTTGTATTCCATAGCTTCCCGCTTTATCAAGCGGATTAAAATTATCAATATAATAATTAATCATCTCATCTGTCCAGGAGGTAAACCTTACATAGCTGGTTGTTGATAATAGGGCTGCACGGTTTGTTTGCGTATTTATTCCGCAGGAGGCTGTTACTACGGAATGCGTATTTCCGGAAAGTGACTTAAGCATTTCAAAAGCTTCTTTTTCGGAATGCGGCTTGCCGAGAATTTTATTATGTAAAACAACAACTGTATCAGCAGCCAGAACTAAAGAATTATTATCAACGCGCCTTACGACATCAAGGCATTTTTGCGTTGCCAAATCTTCAATTTTTTCGTATGTAAAAATATCATCAGGCAATTTTTCATCATAATTTGAAGGTATAACTTCAAAGCTTAGCCCAAGTTCTGACAAAATATTTTTTCTCCTGGGAGAATTTGACGCAAGAATAAGTTTCACCATTTAAAAAACTCCGTTAAGCGGTTCCAAAAAGACGGTATTATTTTCATTCTGAAAAATTTTGTCAGAATTCTTTCTGATTGATTTTGCAATCTTAATAAATTTTTTAGTAACGATTTCTTTATTGTCAAAGTTATTTTCAGCTTTGACAATCAATGTTTTCGCTTCGTTCAATGTCTTTTCCCAGGATTTGTAAAAAGGCTTTTTGCTTCTTATAATTTCACCGGTAATGTTATCAATTGTAAGTCTTACTCTGCCAAAACCGAGCGTTGATTCGCCTAATTTATCTTCTGACGGATTTAACAAGTAACGTTTATCTGAAAAAAAACCTTTGTGATTTATGTTTAACCAGCCGAGAAATTGGTAATACGAAGATGTTCCGGCAGATGTTTGTTCTGTTTTTTTGTCATTTATCTTACGGAGAAGCTGCTGCATGCTATCCAAACTGTTTCTGTCTAAAAATCTTTTTTTACCCTGAAGCGGTATTGATTGAATTTGTTGAATTTTCATATATTTGCAACCTTTTATGATAAGAATATTTATTAAAATTTGACATATTTTCCGATTTATTTTATAATAAAAACGGAATTAAGAAGTTTAATCATATTTTACTCTGGAAAGGATTTGTATGCAAGAATTTGAATATGAAACGGATGAAACCCTGTTTTCTGATACAGAAGACGAAGAGATAACAGATGCTGCGTCGAAAACGCAAGATAAACGCAAAGAACTCGAAGATTTGATTACGGTAAATTCTTGTCTGATTGATGTTTTAAAAGATGCTTGTGAATTCAATATGGAACTTGAATATGTTTCTTTGATACATTCGGCATTGTCCGTAATTTCAGAGAAACAAATCGAATCCTTAAAACTTGTTAGTGAATTGCATTAATATCCGTTCGGAATAAATTCACGGTTTCTGAATTTAGCTCCGAGTGATTTTGCAATAAGTTCGCATTTCTGTGCATCTACATTATGAATTTTATCAAAACCGGTAACAACACTGGCCGTAACATCTATGCCGGCATCAACGCAGGCTTTTATAAATTTTTTTACTTCTCCATATGCATTATTAATCTTGGGATTACATATGGAATTATATTCATTGGAATCTGCAGCATTTAAGCTTACAGAAACAGCATCTATTAAATTTTTGAATTCTTCCGCTACATTGGTTTTGTATATAGCATTCGCATGCCCGTTTGTATTTACGCGAATTTTAATTGCGGGATAGTTTTTTCTTAAGTATTTGCAGAATTCTTTCATCATTTCACGTCTCAAAAACGGCTCACCATAGCCACAAAAAACAACTTCAGAAGGAGTCGGAGAATATGCTTCAAACTGACTTATTATATCTTCTAACTTATAGTTATCATCATGCCACATCTCAGCACCGCAAACATCATCTTTTTGTTCCCTCAAGCAAAAAACACAGCGATTTGTACAGGAATTAGTAAGATTTACATAAACAGTTTCCGGGGATTGTTCATTATTGATAGAATAGACAAGAGTATAAGCCATCTCTACACCTCCTGCTTATATTATATAACAAATATCTGAGTCAAATATTATAACGTATCCTTTTTTTGTTTTTCTTTTTTAACTTCTTTTTCATCACAACCAAGAACTTCATTCAGATGGTTTATAATTTCTTCCGAATGGTAGCACATTGCATGTTCCGTTTTGTGATGAATATCTACAATATGATAATGCATTGCCATTTCAACCTGTATAAGCGCTATATTATAATCGTAAAGACTTTCTATATACTCCTGAACAGAGTGAATATAATCTTTTCTGGCATCCTGCAGAGCTATATAATTGAGTTCATTGGATTTATACTGTGTCTCAACAAGTTTCAAAGTCTCTATGGCTTGTTTTGCTGCCATCTGAGCAGTCGGAATTTTACGTTCGGCTTTATCAACATTATTGAATGCGCGTTTAACTTCGTAGAACAAATCTTTTTTAAAAAGCGTAATCTCATTATCTGCAAGCTTAACTTGTGCATCGGCACCCTTTATAGAATGTTTTAGCTCCATAAGATTAACGTTAGTATTAAGGTTTACACCTACTTGAAAACTATTATTGGAAGTCTGATTTGTGTTTAGTAATCCATAGCCTGCATTGGCAGAAAGTTCCGGGAAGTAGGTTCGTTTTATATATAGAAGCGACTGTTCCATAGCTTTTTTTGAAGAAATTAAAACCTGCAGGTCAGGGCTGTTAGAATATGCCATTTCAACTGCATTTTCGCGCGGAAATGAAAACCTGTACCCCTTAAATTCTTCCGGCTCGTGTGATGAATTATAAGAATAATCATTATTAAAATTAAAAGTCTTTGTGTTTTGTATCCCAAATTCAGGAGGGTTATCCAGATACATTGAATTATTTAAATCGACTTTGGAATTAAGATAATTATTTTGAGCCTCAATTAATCTTATTTTTGCTTCATTTAATTGTAGTTCGGCAGTCTTTTTATCCGGAGTTTTCTTTGCCAGTTTTACAAAATGCTCATTAATTTCAACATTATTTTCCTCAACCTGAACAAGAGCTTTTGCTCTTAAAAGTTTATAATACTTTTCTTTTACATCGAATAAAGTGGAACACAAACTGTCCATAAATTCGTATTCGGCTCCTATTTTATAAAACTCTTCCATTCTGACATAGGCTGTCGTTTTACCAAAATCCCAAATCATTTTGTTAATTGTAATCCCTACATTAGGCAATTCTCTGTAATGAGTATTATAATAGATACTGTCTGAATTATTTTCGTTATAAAACCCCGCACCTGCACCGATTACAGGAAAATATTGAGACTTTGCAACCCCTACATTACTCTTTGCTATATCAAGATTGTATTTTCTGCGCCTGATTACGGGACTGTTTTTAAAAGCGTTTGCAACGCAATCCGATACGGAAAGACTCATTCCTTCTTTGATTTCAATTGGTTTAAATAAGTCGTCATCATGTTCTATTGCAAACACACCGTTTGAAATTAAAAACATCCAGCATACAAAAAAACACAATACTCTCTTAAACATAAATCAATTATACATGAAAAAATAAAGGTAAAAAGGGGCCAAAGCTAAAATAGCTTTGGCCCCTTTAATCAGTTTATTCAATTATTCAACAATTATAGCTGAAACAGGACAAGCACCTGCAGCTTCTTTTACGCATTCTTCGTTTCCGGCAATACCTGCGGGATTAACTTCCGCCCTATCTTCCACATGAAAAACCGCGTCGCATATTGATTCGCAAGCGCCGCATCCGATACAAGAATCTTCAATAGTTACGTTCATTTTCATTTCTCCTTTTTATTTTACGTTCAAAAGATTTTGAACATTTATATTATACACTTAAAACTGAATTTTTAAAATATCCAATCGGAAATCCGTTCCGCAATCGTGTCAAATCCTTTGTTTACTCCTAAATCTTTTGGTTCAAGCGCCGGAGAATAATAAAGGACAGGAACTTTTTCTCTTGTATGATCCGTTCCGGGAACTGTAGGATCACAGCCATGGTCTGCTGTGATTATGAGTAAATCATTTTCCCCGATTAGCGGAAGAATTTTCTCCAGATAATCATCAATTTCTTCTATTGCCCTGCCGTAACCTTCCGCATTATTTCTGTGTCCGAAAAGCATATCCGTATCAACAAGATTAGTAAATATTATTTCGCGGTCATTATCCGTAATATTTATTCCTGAATATTTTATTTTTTCCAAATCAAGGGTTCCATTAAGTGCTTTTATCGTAAGCTCAAGTCCTTCTTTGTTGGAACCGGTATGAATTGCATGGGTAATTCCTGCCTTTGAAAATATGTCCTCTATTTTTCCTATACCTATAACTTTAGCGCCGGCATTTTTAACTTTATCCAATAATGTCGGTTTTGGCGGCTGCATTGAATAATCACGTCTGTCTTTGGATATTCTGGTCGGTTTACCGTCAATGACTTTATAAGGACGCGCTATAACTCTTGCTACGTTATAATTCCCTTCATCGAGAATCCGACGTGCAATTTCACACCATTTATATAAAGTCTCTAAAGGTATCATATCAGTATCAAGTGCTATCTGGAAAACACTATCGGCAGAAGTGTAAACTATCGGATATTTTGTTTTGTGATGTTCGTCATTAAGTTTTTCAATAATCGCCGTTCCGCTTGCCGGAATATTAGCTAAAACTCCGCCGCATCCGGTTTCCTCTATAAATTTATCAATAAGCTCATTAGGGAAGCCTTCCGGAAATGTCGCAAAAGGTTTTTCTGAAACAAGTCCGGCGATTTCCCAATGTCCGGTTGTTGTGTCTTTCCCTTTTGACTTCTCTTCCAAAGTTCCGTATTGTGCAATCGGAGTAGCAGTCTTTTTTATACCCTTAAAATCTTGAATATTCCCTATTCCCATTGCTTCCAGAACAGGAACATCAAGTCCGCGGTTAAATTCACACACATTTTTCAAAGTATTACATTCTTTGATATCTCCAAATTCTTCGCAATCAGGCATTGCACCGATTCCCATAGAATCTATAACAATAATTATCGCTCGTTTTTTCATAATATTCCTCCGCACATATTATAACACGCTTCAAAAATCTTTAATTACAGCCGGCTTTATATTCTAATTCTGCCCGGTATCTCTTGTACTGGTTATTTAATTCTGTCAATGCAATTGCTTTATCAATGGCTTCCAGTGCATGAACATAGTCACCTGCTACCTCGTAAGAATGTGCAAGATAAAAATATGCAAACGGAGAATTTTCCATTTCGGCCATAAGTTTTGAAGAATTTATCCGCTTTTGGTCAAATTTTGCTTTAAGCCTTTTGCATTCAGCCAGGTCCGATTCCGCACCGTCTACATCTCCTAAAGCACGTTTAATTTTAGCTCGTTTTCCGTACAAAAAGTATGAATTTATATCTCCTTCTACTTCAGCTATTGCAAGATTTATATAGTCAAGTGCGGCTTTATTATTAACATTGAAAAATTTGTCCGCATTTGCAACATATTCCTTCATTGTATCAGTTTTTACCATGGAAGTATGAAAGGTATATTTTATTGTTAAAGCGTCTCTTGCAGTATTTGCCGGAAATTTTTCAAACGGGGCGGCCTTTTTTAAGGCTTCCAGTGTTGATTCGTCAAATACCGGATTTTTAGAACTTTCCACAATTTCCGTATTTACCAGATTCCCTTGCCGCGTAACCGTAAACATAACAGTGGCATTACCGTCCCGTTCAAGCTCCGGAGGATTCCAATTCTTTTGAATCCTCCCCTGAAGTGTTGTCATATAGCCGGAAAAATCCTCGTGCGTAACCGTATTATCTGCAAATACCGGCAGTACAAGCATAAAAAACAAGCTAAATAAAAAGATTTTTCCCCTAAATACTCCCATAAGATTATTTTATATAAAAAGAAGGAATGTGTAAACTTTTTCCATAACCGCTTTTACAAACTCTTCTTTCATTAGTACTCTTGGAGTTTGAGGAGGTAATAAAACTTTAAATGTTTCGGATTTTGTCTTTGTATAAATTGTAGAATACATTAAACCGACCGGTTTTTCTTCGCTCCCCCCTGTCGGCCCGGCAATTCCTGTAGTAGAAACACAAATGTCAGCACCGGTGAGTTTATGTAAACCGCATGCCATCTCATAAGAACACTCCTCACTTACCGCGCCGAAATTTGTCAGCGTTTCTGTTTTTACTCCAAGCATTCTATGTTTAGCTTCATTTGAATAAGTAATCAAATTCAGGTGAATATATTCGGAGCTTCCGCTTACATCCGTAAGCCGGGAACTTAAAAGCCCGCCGGTACAGGATTCCGTTGTAGCAATCCTTAATTCCTTTGCCTTTAGTAATTCTCCGATTTTCTTTTCCATTAATATGTGGTCCTTGTTAAGATAATCTCAGATTCTTTATTATACAGATTATACTTGTACCAAACTCCTTCAAATTCACCGTCAGGTTTAAAAAGGTACTGGCAGTCTTTCGATACAAAATAAATTGCACTTACCGGTTTGCCGGAAATTCTGTATTGTATTGAATAATAGGGATAGTCCGGATATTCTCCGTAAATATAATCAACATATTTTAAATTGCCCAGAGCATCATAGTAATAAGCTTTTGATATATCTTTTTTGTCCTGAACTGCATACATATAAATATTTTTCATCTTTTTGTAATAAAAAGCGGATATATTGTTACCTTTATATTCCTTATAACCGGATGATGCAGCCATATAATTTTCCCAATGGTTTTTATCCTTTAATTTATCTTTAAATTCCGATTTAAAATCTTTTTGTTTTTCAACGGGAGTTTCAAAAATAATATCTCTTACTTCACTGATTATTGCTTCTTTTTCAACTTCAGACTTGTTTATCCAATCAAATTCAATATTCGCAATATATATATCGTTATAATTTGCAAAGACTGCAGTTTGAAACATTATAAACAAAACTAATATAAACTTTTTCATATTATTCCCTCTTTTCTTCAGTATAGCATATTTTTACTCTGTGTAAAATTCTGTATTCCTGCTCTTTTACAGATACAAAAAAGGTGCGTTTAAAACGCACCTTATACAATTGGTTTCTTCTTTTTATGACAAGAAAGAACTATAATTTTGCTGCATTTGTGCAATTGCCATTTCCATTTGATAGAATTGGTTTTCCAAACGCGTTCTGTATGCATCTATGCTTGTATTTTGTTTTGTAATTTTTTCTTCCATTCTGCTAATATCAGAATCAAGTGTTGATGTTTTTACATCAAAGTAACCTGTGGTTGCAGAAAGGCTTTGTTCAACCGCACTTTCCATCATGCTTAAAACCCCGTTTTCACCTGCAAGAATAGACTCTACTGAATCAGGGTTTTCCTGAAGTGCCTTTAGGAACTTATCTTCATCAAGCGTTAATTCATAAGTATCTGTAGATAAATTATTTCCGTCTGCAGAGCTTGTTGAAATTCCTATATCTGACAATAACTTATAAATTCCGCCATTTGTTGTATTTGAACCGGTTGAATATCTTCTAAGTGAATTTGTTAAGCTTGTAAGTGATGTTTCACCGTGCAAATCAGCTCCTGAAGCAGTAACTTCTTCAACCTTGGCAATAGTATCATTATAAGCCGTAATAAAAGATTTTACCGCTTCTACAAGCTGTGTGGTATCTTGGGTTACGCTTAAAGATGTCTGCCCGTCCTCTTCCGTACTTGCACGCTTAAGAGTCAAAGTTACACCGTCTATTCTTGATATATCGGATGTTACCGTGTTTGATGTGGAAACCATTTGAGTGCCGTTGACGGTGAATATTGCGTTTTGCCCTAATGTTTGAGCATCCGTGTACATTCTTGATGAAACAAGGTTGCCGTCTTCATCCCATTCGGAAGTGGTAAGTCCCATAACATCGGTAAAGTTACTGGTGCCTGCTTCTATATTTATATATGAAGCACCTTCTTTTGTTGATGTTATTGAAAGCTTACCTGTAGCATCATCCCAGTATGCATATGCTTGTGCATCTTCATTATTATTGATTTCGGAAATAAGTGAAGATAACGTTGTTTTATCATCAATTGTAAACGTTGCATCACCAATCGTAAATGTTCCGGCTGTAATCTGCTGGTTAAATCCGGAATCTGCATCCGTTAATTTCGTAGCAACTGTTGCTTTATAAAGCGAATTGGTAGAAGCATAAGTTCCGTCTTCCTGTTGTGAAAGGCCGAGAAGTGAAGTTAAATTAGAACTATCAGTTGTAGCCCCAAAGTTAACCGTATCACCTTCATTCTGGGCTGAAAGTCTCAAAACACCGTCGCTGTCAACTTCTGCCTTAACTCCAAAACCGGCAAGCTGTGCTTTAAAATCACCTAAAGTATCTGTATCTTCAATATTAACAGTATGTTTTTGTCCGTTAACATATGCTGTAAAAGTACCATCAGAAATTCCCAGGTTAGAAAGAACGGTGTTGTCATCAGCTACAGCACTTGCTGCGGACTGCGACGATGCTTTTGTATATGTAGCAAGCTGCTGTACGGTAACATCATAATTTTGTCTTACGGCATTGTTAGTAACTGTTGCTGTAAAAATATCTTCATTAGATGATGTTACGGTATTTTGGCCAAAAAGGTCAAATGAACCGCCGAATTTGGCGTCAGTAAGTTTTTCTATTGCACTTCTTAAAGTAGAAAATACGCTTCTTGTATCATTTAATGTGGTCTTGACCGTTTGTAAACTTTTCAAATCAGTCTCAAGCGCTTTAACTTTTTCTTGTTTCACTGAAACAAAAGCTTCAACCCAAGAAGATGTATCCAATCCGGAAACCAGACCGCTGAACGAAATTGTCATAACAAAAATCCTTTTTTATGTTAATTGGTATATACTATTTATATTCATTATAATACATGTAATTATGTTTTTCAACCCTATATATGAATGAGTTTGTAACAAATATTAATGTTTATTATAAATTACCAATCATGGTTTTTCGAAATAAGTTTAACCGGCATTATTTCATATAAATTGACGAAATAGTATTCATTTCTTTTAAAAATGTGGTATAATAGCTCTAAAGCTTTATGCTTTATTATATATCCCGAGGAGAAATAATGTTACAGGAAGCGACAAGAGCAATAAATTCGGCATTCAATAACAGTTTTATAAAAAAATTAAGCCAGTATCTTCACGATTGCGTAAGAGAAGAGGTAAAAAGCTCGACTTTCAGAAACCTTAAGGCTGATAAAGACAACAAATGGATATTTTTAGACGGGTCTGACCGTCTGTTCACAGAGGGCTTGGAATACCTGCCGCTTGAGGGTTCTGACCCAAAATTAACAGAGCTTATGATTCAGTCTGAAACAAGCCAGAAAGATAAATATCTGATTTACGGGTATATTTTTATTACGGGAAAATCCAAATCCGGCAAGAAAAACGAGTTCTTAACTCCGCTTCTTTACGCTCCCTGCAGGCTTGAAAGAAACGGGGTGAATATAAACTGTATGCTCACTGATGAGTTTCTTTCTCTTAATACGGGGGCACTTACTGCTTTAATGAAAAAGAGTGATGATGAAGATGAAACAGAGCAGCTTCTTGAAGGACTTCTGGACGTTGTGCCTTCTGTTCCTATTAATCAGGAGAAGCTTGATATATTTTTAACAACACTGAAATCGATTATTCCGGATATTGACGTGTCACTCAATCCCGCAATGAAAATTGAAGAGGATAATATCTCAAAAGATTTTTATTCGGAAAAAATTAACTCTGAAAACATTGACGAAATCATTGAGGAAGAAGAAAACGCTAAGAAAACGCAGATTAAGCTTGATAAAATAAGCCTTACAAACCAGTGCGCAATAATTTTAACCAAGCGCCCCGCAGTTACAGCAGGCGTTCTGCACGAGCTTACGCAAATCGCTGAAAAGCCGAGCGGGTTGTACAGAGAAACCGTATTAAACCTGATAAACGAAGAATACACACAGTCAAAGCCGACTGACAGCCAGCAAAAAACTCTTGCTGACTTTTTCCCCGTAACTCCTCTGTCGCTTTCTGATGCCCAATTAAACGTAATTAAGCATGTAGAAAATGCCCGTCTTGTATCGGTTTTCGGTCCCCCGGGGACTGGAAAATCACAGACAATTGTTAACCTTGTCGCCCATCTTATTGCAAACGGAAAAACCGTTCTTGTCGCATCCCGCATGGATAAAGCAGTTGATGTTGTTGCAGAAAGGCTCAATTCTTTAGGGGCGCCGTTTTTAGCCCTAAGGGCAGGCAGGCTGAATTATCAAAGAGAATTGAGTATGCAGCTTCAAGACCTGCTTGCAGGTAAAGTAGATTTGGATGAAGGTGCTGAAAATTCTATTCTTTGCGATGTTTCGGATATGGAAAACCTTTTGAAGGCGATTAATGATTTAGAGAAAAAATCCGAAAAAATAATCAAGCTTGAAGGCGAATGGACTGGCGTAAAAGGGCAGATTGACTTAGAAAAGCCGATGCATTCTAATCCGAAATTTATTAAAAATATTCTGAAAGAAGATGAGATTACAACTGTCGAGAATTCAATCAAAGCTTTATCAGAAAACCTTGAAAAATCCGGTTTCTGGACAGGAATAAAAAACATGTCCGCAATCGGGAATTTGAAAAAGATTTTGAAGGTTAATAATTTTGATGTAAACAATGAAAACCTTGCGCTTCTTAAGAATGAACTTGAGTTTGCGAAACTGGTTTGCAAAGCCCGCATGATTGAAACAGAAATTCAAACAACCGGAAATATTCATATTCTATCTGAACAAATACGGAATTTGAAACAGAAACAGAAACGTCTTGCGATAGATATTCTAAAAACAAAACGCAGACAGGCTCTAAAAGGATTAATGCAAGACCCTGTAAAGAGGCAGCGGCTTTTTGTGCATTCAAAATCACTGGTAGAGAGGAAGAAAAACCTCCAAAACAGGCTTCTTGAAACCGAGGATTTTAAACCGCTTCTTGAGGCGTTTCCCTGCTGGTGCGTTACAACTTACGCAGTATCCGGCTCACTTCCGATGAAACCGGGTTTATTCGATGTTGTAATCATCGATGAAGCTTCTCAATGCGATATTGCAAGCTGTTTCCCTATATTATTCAGAGCTAAAAAAGCTGTCGTAGTTGGTGATGATAAGCAATTACCGCATCTTTCTTTCTTAGAAAAAGCCAAAGAACAATCGTTTATGTCACAATACGGAATTAATGACAGGTATCAGTTAATGTGGCGTTTCAGAACAAACTCAATGTTCGATTTAGCGAATTATTATTCAATGCACCCCGTTCTTTTAGATGAGCACTTTAGGAGTCTGCCTCCGATAATTAATTTCTCAAACAAAGAATTCTACGGCGGAAGAATTAAGGTTATGAGAAGGAATGACAATACGAAAAAAGTTCTTGAAACCGTAGTTGTACCGGACGGTAAAGTCGATTTTGACGCAACAAGAAATTTACCGGAGATTGAAGCTTTAGTAAAAAGATTGTATGAAATAGTTGTTGAAGATGAGAGAAAAAATCCGGAAACGCCTGTGAGCATCGGTATAATTTCGCCTTTCAGAGCGCAGGTTGAGCAGTTAAAAATCTCTGTTGCAAAGGTGCTGTCTGAACACATGATGGCGAAACACCAGATAGAAATCGGTACAGCACATACTTTTCAGGGAGATGAAAGAGATATAATCCTTACTTCCTGGGCTTATGCAAACAACAGCTTTCCGCAGAGCCTTATATTCCTGCAAAAGCCGAATTTGTTTAATGTCGCAATCACAAGAGCGCGTTATCAGGTGATTAATTTTATCTCCAAAAATCCGAGAGAACTTCCGGAAGGGCTTTTGAGAAGCTATTTAGGTTATGTTGAAGAGTATGAAAACAGGTATGCTTTAGTTAATTCAGATGATTTTGACGAGAATATTTATAAAAACGCATTTGAAAAAGAGGTTGCGGATGCTTTTAGAGAAATCGGACATCAGGTAACCTGCGGCGCGGAAATTGCCGGCTTAAGCGTTGATTTGCTTGTAGATAACAAGTTTGTAATCGAAATTGACGGAGTTGAAGATAAAACTCCATCAAAAGTGTCAAACATGAAAAAACAGGCAATCATTGAACGCTCGGGCTTAAAGGTCTCAAGGATTTCAAAACGAGAATGGCAGTATTCACCAAAAGCCTGCATTGACAGAGTGATTAATTCAAATATGTAGATTTTGATGTGGTAAATCTGTACAGTCTGTCCCGTTATAACAAATTTAGGCGACTTTTAGAGTTAAACCCAATTCTTTGAGGATTTTTGCTAATGTTGTAATTTTGGGTTCTTTTTTCCCATTTATGATATTGTATAAACTTGTTCTACTTAAATCGATTTTTTCAGCAAAGCCTTGCATTGAATCTTTTGATTTAATAACAAGTTCTAATGCTCGATAAAATACATTAAAGTTTCCATCTTCAATATATTGTTCAAAAGCATAACTCAAGTATTCTTTTAAATCTTCTTGAGTGTTAAATACTTGAACAAAAGCATCGTCCATAGATATTGAATTTCTATAATTATTCATTGTTTTGTCTCCATATTGTTAAATATTCTTTAGCTTTTAAAATGTCATTACTTTGCAATTTTTTATCTCCGGCATTTAAAAGCAGAACTACTACGTTATTTATTTCTGTATAATAAATCCTGTATCCACTGCCAAAATTAAAACGCAATTCAGATAATTCACTATCTATCTTTTTGAAATCCCCGAAATTATCATCTTGTTCAATTCTGGTCAGCCTGTCTTGAACTCTTGTCCTAAAAGATTTGTCAAGAGTTTTTAACCATTCAACAACAGGGACTTTATTATTTGTGTGACAATAAAACATAATTTGTTTCATAATTGTATTGTAAACTAAAGTTTACACAAAATCAAGCTTTCAAAATGACTTTTGACTTAAATAAATTTACATTGACAGAGCAGTAAATAGTAACATATAATCAGTTTATGGAAAGATTTGATTTTTCTAATCCAGCTGAAACACTTAAAGAATTGACTTCTGAAACAATAAGCTACAGGGATTTGCAAGAAACGGCCGAAAAACTTATGCCGTCGCTTTCTGCTATGCATGTAAATCAAGACGGGAGGAAATATCAATCGATAACCCAATGTATACTTGATTGTTTGAGAAGAATATATGACTTTAAATCCGCCGAGTGGGTTGCCGAAAACAAATTAACTTATGAGCTTAAGCCGGGAGAAAAACCAATAAATTTTAAACGGATTAATTCCAAGCAGGAAGTCTGCTTGTACAAAATAATAAATTTTGATCAGATAGATTTTTCAAAAGAAATTGAATATGCAGACGAATACGAAGTTATAAAAACTCCGATATCAAAAGTAAAACAAGAAGAAGATAATACTTTATCTAAGATTTTAACTTTGCTGCAAAACGGTGAAAATGTATTTTTAACAGGTTTTGCCGGAACAGGAAAGAGTTATATCCTGAATAAATTAAAAGAAAAATTAAAGAAAAAACTTACAATTACAAGCACAACGGGTATTGCGGCTGTTAATGTAAAAGGGCAGACTTTGCATTCCTGGGCTGGAGTAGGTTTATGCAGAAATACAATTTCTCATACCGTTGAAAAAATCAGAGGAAGAAAAACACAACTTAATCAGATATTAAAATGTAAAATATTAGCAGTCGATGAAATTTCAATGTTAAATATTGAAACCTTAGAATATGTTAATGAGGTGCTTAAAATACTGCGCGAATCTGAAAAACCTTTTGGCGGAATTCAGGTTCTTTTTATCGGCGACTTTTTTCAGCTCCCTCCTGTTAATAAGGATGAAAATATTGAGCGTCGTTATTGTTTTGATTCTCCGGTCTGGTATGAATTAAATCTGAAAAATGTGATATTAAAGAAGAATTACCGGCAGAATGAAGAGAATTTTATTACTGCACTTGCTCATATGAGAGAAAATTGTTTAGATGCAGATGATATCAAACTCCTTCGCGGGCGATGCACAGATATTGATACATTCGAAACCAATATTTTGCATATATTTTCAACAAATGAAGAAGCAAATCGCTATAATAGAGCAAAATTCAACATGATAGAAGAGCCTGTACAAATTTTCAGAGCAGAAGACGGAGTTTACAGAGGAACTAAACTTGTATCGGAAAATTTAACAGAAAGTGAAAATTATATTCTTGAAATTTTTTCTAAAAATTGCCGTGCAGAGAATGAAATCATTCTTAAGCTCGGAGCAAGAGTTATGCTGCTTGTAAATATGGACTTTAATAAAGGTCTTATAAACGGTGCTTGCGGAACTATTCAGGAATTTAACAACAGCAGCATTTTAATAAAATTTGATAACGGAATAATTGCTCCCATTCCGAAACATAAGTTTGAATATTATTATAATGAGAGAGTTGTTGCCGAACGGCTTCAATATCCCCTAAAACTGGCATATGGTATAACAATCCATAAATCTCAGGGAATGACTCTCGACAAACTTGTAGTTGATTGTGCAAGAATTTTTGAGCGCGGACAGGCTTATGTTGCGATGAGCAGAGTTAAGACTTTAGACGGTTTATATATTAAAAATTTTGAGCCGGAAAAGGTTATGGTTGATTCACGTGTTGCTAAATTTTATGAAGATTTGGTTGAAACAGGAAATGTTCCGCCGGTTATTATTACGGAATACGATGATGAAGCCTGCAGTGATAATATAAAAGAGCTGATTACGGATTGCGTTAATGAATTTAGCGGTTCTTACGGGAAAAGCGGTTTTTGTAAAATATTGACCGGAAGCAGTCAAATAAAAGCAAACGGTTATAACGATAATGTTTTTAATTCAAAATATTTCGGAAGGTTGAAAGGTTTCAGCCAAAAAGGAGTCGGCGATATTATTGAAGAACTTGTACAGGATAAAAAAATAGAAGTAAAGAAAATAAGTTTCGGTCGGCCGGTTTTGTGTAAGAAGAGTTAAACCTATTTGGCAAGTTTTTTCTGCAGCAGCGCAAGTATTAATATTATCCCAAAGAGTATATAAGCAAGCGCACAGGATTTCCCGATATCAAAATATTCAAAAGCATATTTATAAATCGAATAAACTATAACATTTGTTGAATTTTCAGGCCCGCCTGAGGTCATAACATAAATCAGGTCAAAGACTTGAAATGATGAAATCGCGGTAACAATGGTTACAAAATAAATCGTTGGTTTAAGAAGAGGAAGAGTTATTTCTTTAAAAACCCTGAATTTGTCCGCACCGTCAATCTCAGCGGCTTCATAAATATTTGAATTTATAGTGGTTAATCCGGTCAGGAAAAGAATAACATTATATCCTATAAGTTTCCAAACTGATACAAAAATCAATACCGGCATGGCAAGATGAGTATCAAACAACCAAGTCAGATGTGTTTTAAAAACTGAATTGACAAGACCGATATTAGGATCAAAAATCCAGGCCCAAACAATTGCAATAACAATTGCAGGAGTGATAAAAGGTAAAAAATATATTGTTTTAAAAATTTCCGCACATTTGATTTTTGAATTCAGTATTGCTGCCAGAATAAGAGGTATAATAACAGCAAAAACAGTTGTAGAAATTGCGTACACAAAAGTATTGGCCAAAATTTGCAAAAATTCGCTTTCGGATAAAACAGCTTTATAATTATCAAACCCAATAAATTTTATATCACTCAACAAATCCCATTCCGTAAAACTTAATGCAAAAGAACAAAATACCGGAATTACGATAAAGATAAAAATCCCGACAACAGCGGGTAATACAAATAAAAAACCCGGCGATATGTTTTTATAAAAGCACTTTTTCATATATTTTATTATATCATTGTAATTTAATAAAAATAAGATAATTTCTTTAGTGCTCTATTTATGATAAAATTTTATGTATAAATTAGTTAAGGGGAATCAATTATCATGAAAATGTCAAAATTATTCGTTCAGACTTTAAGGGAGTATCCTTCCGATGCTGAAGTTATATCACATAAGATGCTTGTAAGAGCAGGTTTTATAAGAAAACTCACAAGCGGGGTTTATAATTATCTTCCGCTTATGTGGCGGGTTTTAAAGAAGATTGAAAATATTGTAAGAGAAGAAATGGATTCAGCAGGCGCGCAGGAGCTTCTCATGCCTTTTGTCCAGCCTAAAGAACTCTGGGAAGAGTCCGGCAGATGGGAAGTTTACGGTAAAGAGCTTATGCGGCTTAAAGACCGTCATAACCGTGAAATGTGCTTAGGGCCTACGCATGAAGAAATTATCACGGCAATTGCAAGGGATGGCTTAAAATCTTATAAACAACTCCCTGTAAATCTTTATCAAATTCAATCGAAATTCCGTGATGAAGTTAGACCCCGTTTCGGACTCTTAAGAGGCCGCGAGTTTATTATGAAAGACGCTTACAGCTTTGATATGACACAGGAAGGGCTTGAAAAAGAGTATGATAATATGGCAAAAGCCTACACCCGTATATTTAAAAGATGCGGATTGAATACAAAAATGGTTCAGTCGGATTCAGGTGCAATCGGCGGAAGCGTAAGCCATGAATTTATGGTAATCACTGATACTGATGCCGGTGAAAATGATGTTTTCTATTGTGAATGCGATTATTCAGCTAATTCAAACCATGCTGTATCAAAACTTCCGGAAGCTAAGATTGTCGGGGATTATACAAAAGCTGAAATTGTTGATACTCCTGACACTCATTCTATTGAAGAGTTGTGTGCATTTTTAAATATTCCCGCAACTTTGATTGTAAAAACTCTTGTCTATATAATTGATAAGAAGCCTGTTTTAGCACTTATAAGAGGTGATAAAGCCGTTGAGGAAACCAAATTAATGAATGCCTTTGGCGGAGTTGATATCAGAATTGCAACCGCAGGCGAAATCGAAGAAATGATGGGAGTAAACGGTTTTGAGGCTGAAAAAGGATTTATCGGACCAAACGGTTTGAAGGAATATAACGGTTATCCGATAACGGTTATTGCTGATGAAACAGTAAAAGAAATGAAAAACTTTGTAATCGGGGTAAATCAGAAAGACAAGCACGGAGTCGGATATAACTGGGAAACAGATGTCAAACTTCCCCAAACAATTGCCGATATAAGACTTGTTGAAGCGGGAGAATTGTGCCCTGTATGCGGAAAACCGTTAAAAGTAACACGCGGAATTGAAGTCGGAAATATTTTCCAGCTCGGAACAAAGTATTCTAAACCGATGAATGCTGTTTATACAGATATTGACGGCAAGACAAAACCTTATATTATGGGCTGTTACGGTATCGGAATTTCGAGAACGGCAGCAGCTGCCGTTGAAGCGCATTATGATGAACACGGGATCAAATGGCCGCTTGCGATTGCGCCTTATCACGCAATTGTAATTCCTGTAAGCACAAAAGACGAATTACAGATGAAAGTTGCAAACGATATTTATATGACGCTGAAAAAACACGGCGTTGAAGTTGTAATTGATGACAGAGACGAGCGCGCAGGGGTAAAATTCAAAGATGCAGATTTGATAGGTTTTCCATACAGAATTACTGTAGGAAAAACAATTTCTGAAGGGCTTGTAGAATTCAAAGTCAGAGAAAGCGGAGAAGTTTCAAATATTAAACCTGAGGATGCGGCAGAAATTGTCGTAACAGCAGTGTATAATCTAAAATAAAGAGTTTAATAAAGGAGTATAAATGACTTCATCTTATACAAAAAAGAAAAATATGAACGCTGAAGAATTATCAAACCTGATGCCTCAAAATATTGATGCGGAAGAAGCCATCTTAGGTGCAATTTTGGTCAATCCCAATTGTATGAATAAAATTGTTGAATACATAAAACCGGATTCTTTCTATAAGCCGGCTCATAGATACGTGTATGAAGCTATGCTTGAGCTTTATAACGGCAAAGATACAATTGATATTGTTACTGTTTCAGATGTTCTTAATATAAATCAGAAACTTGAACTTGTGGGCGGACGTGCTTTTATTAACGACTTAAGCTATAAAACAATTACAACCACAAACGTTGAATATTATGCAAAAATTATTCAAGAAAAAGCCATTAAGCGTTCACTCATAAGCGCAGGTTCCGATATTGTTTCAGCCGGCTATGACCTTAATCCGGTAGAAGAATCCCTTGAACAGGCTGAAAAATTAATCTTTGATATAGCATCCCAAAAAGCTTCCAGCTCTCTGTCTCCGATAAGAAATCTGGTATATGATACGTATTCGGAATTGGAAGAAAGGGCCAATAATAAAGGAAAGTTGACCGGGGTTCCAACGGGGTTCTATGATTTGGATACTCTGACTAACGGACTTCAGAAATCGGATTTGATAATTCTTGCAGCCCGTCCTGCAATGGGTAAAACTGCGTTTGCACTAAACATAGTTCAAAACGTAGCTTTGAGGGCTAATACTCCGGTTGCGGTATTTTCTTTAGAAATGTCAAAAAAACAGCTTGTTCAGCGTCTTCTGGCTTCCGAAGCAGAGGTTGAAGCGCAAAGGTTAAAAACAGGTAGTCTAAACGCAAAAGACTGGGACAAACTGGCTCAGGCTTCGAACAATATTTCAGAAGCCCCTATATATATTGATGATACGGCAGGCTGTACAATTACGGATTTAAGAGCTAAATGCAGACGTCTTGCCATGTCGGAAAAAAATCTCGGCTTAATTGTAATCGACTATCTGCAATTAATAGAAGGAACCGGAAGAGAAGACAGGATGCAGCAGATTTCAAGTATCTCGAGAGGTTTAAAAATCTTAGCAAAAGAATTAGATGTTCCGATAATTGCATTGTCACAGCTATCCCGTGCCGTAGAATCGAGAAACGACAAACGTCCGATGCTTTCTGATTTAAGAGAGTCCGGTTCTATTGAACAGGATGCTGATATTGTAATGTTTATATATAGAGAAGATTATTACAAAAACGCAAATGAGGACGAGGAAGCGGCTGAAAAAGCTGCAAATAAAGGTACCGCTACAATAATTGTTGCAAAACACAGAAACGGACCTGTAGATGATGTTCATCTACTCTTTCAGAACAGTATTACTAAATTTAAAAACCAAATTAAAACAGACGTATTTTAGTTTAGGAGTTTATAAGAAAACTATTGTCATATTTATCAATAATACTACTTGCTATAGCTTTATCAATTGATGCGTGTGTTGTGTCTTTTTCGTACGGACTTGTTTATAACGAAAACAGGATTAAAAATTCTTTTTTATTAGCCTTCTGTACAGGCCTGTTTCAGGGCATAATGCCTTGTCTGGGATATTTTCTTACCGGATTTGTAAAAGAATGTATCGAACCTTATTCTAAATTTATAGTATTTGTTATTTTTGTATATCTTGGAGTTAAGTTTATCAAAGAAGCTTTTGAAACAGAAAAAGAAAAACAATTATGCATTGATTTTAAAAGCCTGTTATTGATTGGTACAGCAACAAGTATTGATGCATTTTCCGCCGGAATTTCACTTTCTCTTTTCGGAAATAAAATTTTTAAGCCGGCGGTATTAATTGCTTTGGTTACTTTTGTAAATTCGCTTCTCGGATTTGCAACAGGAGGTAAATTAAAGTATATGCCGGTTAGAAATCTGGAAATTTCTGCAGGATTATTATTAATTTTTCTGGGAATAAAAGCCTTATTTTAATCTATTCTTTAATGGCGCCGTCCAGGGGATTATTAATCAAATATTTTTTACCGAAAATAAAAACACATATAACCGGAATTGAACAAATACACGCACCGGCCATTAATTCTCCCCAGAGAGTTAATTCCCTGAAAGAGCCTTTAAATATGGCAAGCCCTACGGCCAGCGTACGCATATTTTCCGTGTTTGTTACAATAAGCGGCCACATGAAACTATTCCAGGTTGTGACAAACGTAAATATTGCTAAAGTCGCAACAGCCGGCAACGCACAGGGAAATACTACTTTAAAAAATGTTTGTAAAGAATTACAACCATCTATTTTTGAAGCATCTTCAAGTTCGGTTGAAAATCCCAAAAAATATTGCCGCATCATAAAAACTCCAAAACCTCCGAAAATTCCGGGAACAATTAATGCCTGATATGTGTTTACCCAACCGAATTTGCACATTAACCAAAATAAAGGAACAATATTTACTTGCGGCGGAACCATCATTGTTAAAATTATTATAAAAAACAGAATATCTTTTCCCTTAAATTTAAATCTTGCGAAACCATAACCGGCAAATGCAGATATTAACACTTGTCCTGCTGTTGTAAAGACTGCTGTAATAATACTGTTAAGAAAATATTTTATAACCGGAATGGAATTAAATACATTTCCGTAGGACAAAAATGTCAAATTTATATTTTTGTAGTTTATAAGTAATTGTTCTTCACCGCTGAGTGAAATTAAAAGCATAACCAAAAACGGTACGAGCATTGATACAGCGGTAAGAATTAATATGAAATACAGAAAAATTTTTTTCATAGGATAATTTTATAACATATCAATAATAAAAAAAATATCAATTATGTTTTTTAATAAATGAATTTTGTAAATTTTTATGAAAATCGTATATACTTTTCTTCTCTTTTTTTTAACATATGTTACAATCTTACTTGGATTATGAAGATAAATACAACGGACAAGATACCATTTAATGCAAGAATTTGTTTTAATTACAAAGTACAAAACACGGCTTTACCGCACAAACCGCAGGGGTTTTGCAAACATAGCTCCATAAAAAGGGCATGCGGATTAATGCTTATATTGCCGCTTGTTTTAACTAAATTCAACAGATTTATAAATAAACTGCCTGCAATATTATCAAGAATATTAACAATAAAAAACAGTATAAAGTTACCATCCTAAAAATCGAAAGGGGAATTTGTATGAAAATTAGTGCTATTAGTGTTACAACATTTACGGGTAAATCTCAGATTGCTAAGAAAACAGCTGCCGGTTTGATGTCAGCTGTCGGGGCCGGTCTGGCTGCCGATACTTTTGTAAAAGGTTTGTCAAAACCTGATAAAGACATTGAAGAAAATATTATCAGAGGTAATGATGAAGGCGCCAATCCTTGTGATGAATGCTGCGATGAATTGTTTAATGTTCCGGAAAATCAGCGTGAACGGTCAAATTGTGATTGTAATTGTGACTAAGAGTAATTATGATTATACATTCAGTTTCAAATATTAATAATACCATATATAGAAGAGGGCAAAGCTTTAGAGCTTCTGCCCTTTTGTCCGGTGATGATGAAAAGTATAAGAATATTGATGTAAATTCTGCGGATTATATTAAATATATCTATAAACTTTCTAAAAAAATGTGTCCGCAGACTTATGAAATTAATGTTGAAACCGGAGCTTTGCAAAACATTGTAAAAAGCAAAGAACCTGCAGTTTTTATAATGAACCATACCAAAGCACAATCTAAAGATATAGATGCGGCCGTTTTTTTTAATACATTGCTTTATAGAGAATTTATTTATCAGGGAATGGGAGAAAATTGTCTCAGAAGCAAAATTTTGACAGGAAAAGGTTTTTTAAAAAAGCTTAAAGACGGCGGCAAAAAATTGCAATGGATGGGAGCCGTTCCCGTCGGTTCCTCCATAAACGAGGCCGGAAAAAAAGAAAATGCAAAAATGTTAAAAGAACTTATTTATGATTTTACACAGGATAAAATTAATATATTTTTATTTCCTGAAGGTGCCTTAGCAGCTCTTACATTTTTACCGGATAATTTTAAATTTCAACCGGGAGCTTCTTACATTGTAAAAAAGGTTCTTGAAAATAAACCGCAAGTTAAAGTTATACCACTGGCTTTTGCTCATAATAAAGAAATTTCTTCTGTTCATATAGGTGAGCCCGTATACTTTAGTAATGCAGATGCCGGATTTGCAGTAACAAAAGGAAATGCCGAGTCAAAATGGTTTGATAAAACATTGGCAAAATTTTTTGCAGGCGCAGGTAAAGCCATCATCACGGAAAACGGACGCCCCGTCGGGCCTGATAATATTATTCCGTTTATCTCAGGAATTTTAATGAAAAATTTAAAATGCTGCATAAAAGAAGCAAAACAGGATTTAAAAATTTCAAAACCTAAGGTATATATAGTATGATAAATGTTCCTGCAATACGATACAAATTTGAATATGGTTTACTTAAGTTTTTGAATATGCGAAATTCAAAAGTAAAAAATTATCAGAAAGAAGGTTTGAAACTTTTGGAGGGAAAGGTTACGAAATTGCCTTCAGAGATGGTTTTTAGACCGAAATTTATAAAACAATCCAGTTGTGTCAAAGTTTTTGATAAAATTTACCTTTTCATATCTAAATCAAATTTGTATAAACCGAAAAATGAAAAATTTGATGCATTGTTTCATGAAGTTGGGCATTGGCTGCACTTTCAAGATTTACCACCGCTAAGCGTGAGTAAAAGTATATGGGAAAAAGCAGATTTAGAAAAAATCAAAAATGATGTTTCGCAATATGCGGTTAAAACTTCTGACGGACGGGAATTTGTTGCAGAAGTATTTAAAGGTTTGATAAAAGGCAAAAAATTTGATGATTATATTCTGTCTCTTTATAAAAAGTTAAAAGGACCCGAAATAAAAACAAAATAAAAGAAGCCTTAAGGCTTCTTTTATTTAAATGGTCGGGATGACACGATTCGAACGTGCGACCCCTTCGTCCCAAGCGAAGTGCGCTACCAAGCTGCGCTACATCCCGATATTTATTTTTCAATGCGCAAACGCGCAGCACAATATTAACCTAAACAAACTTTTAAATCAAGTCTTAGAATTGTGATATAATGACTATGCAATGACAAAATTAATGACTAAGAAAAAAATAACAACTTCGGCGGCAGCACTTGTTAACACGCTTATAAGACTTAATGTTGACAGTATATTCGGTTATCCCGGCGCCTCTGTTTTAAGTATTTATAATGAACTGTCCGAAACAAAACAAATAAAACATTATCTTGTAAGACACGAACAAGCGGCTGTACATGCAGCGGAAGGCTACGCCAGAGCCAGCGGTAAAACAGGAGTTGTTCTGGTTACTTCCGGGCCCGGTTTTACTAATACTGTAACCGGTATTGCAAATGCATACGCTGATTCAACGCCGCTTGTTATTCTTGCGGGGCAGGTTACTGAAGCTAACAAGGAAGGAAAAATTTTTCAAAATGTTAATATTCCTTCCATTGTTCAAACATGCGCAAAAAAAGTTTTTATTATTAATGAAAATGATGATATTGAAAATATAACGGAAGAGGCTTTTTACACGGCAAATTCCGGCGTTAAAGGGCCTGTTGTAATTGTACTGCCGCGAAATTTGCTTGAAGCGGAATATAAACCTAAAAGAAAAATTTTTCAATATAACCAAACAGACACTCCCAAACATACACAAAATATTAAACAGCTAAAAGAGCTTATAAATACTGCCGAGAAGCCACTTATTTTAATAGGGGGAGGATGTGTAAACGCTGCACATGAAATAAAACAACTTGTAAAAAAATTGCAATGCCCTGTAGTTTCTACTCTTATGGGTATCGGAATTTATCCTGCGGAAAATAATTTATATCTCGGAATGATTGGACTTAACGGAATGGAAACTGCAAACTATGCCCTTAATCGCTGCGATCTTTTAATAGCGCTTGGCGTTTCGTTTTCTGACCGCTCGACTTGCAAAAATAATAATTTTACAAGAAACTTTAAAGTTGTAAATATAAACATTCAAAAATCCGAAAAACAAGTTGACTTAGAAATTATAAGCGATGTAAAAGAATTTTTAAACCTCTTTCTGGCAGAACCGGCACCTCTTGTTACAGGTTCCGAGAAATTGTTTGTTGAAGCTGATGCTCTTAAAGAGAATTATTATGATTATCAGAATAATTCCGAGACGCTTCATTCATCATATGTTCTGGAAACCTTATCAGAGTTCACAAAGTATTATGAACCGGTTGTTGTTACGGATGTCGGGCAACATCAGATGCTTACGGCACAATTTTTTAACTTTAACAAGCCGCGTAAATTTATCACATCCGGAGGTTTGGGTACAATGGGATTCGGACTTCCCGCTTCAATAGGTGCACATATTGCAAACCCTGACAATCTCGTTTTGAATATAACGGGTGACGGTTCTTTTCAAATGAATTTACAAGAACTTGCAACTTGCAGGGAACATAATATTCCGATAAAAATAATTATTATGAACAACGGTTATCTCGGAATGGTGCGTGAGCTACAGGAAAAAATTTATAATAAAAGATATCAAGTCGAAATGATTAATCCTGACTTTACTAAAATTGCTGAAGCTTATGATTTATTCGCTATCAGAGTAACTAAAAAAGAAGAGCTGATTCCTGCCCTTGAACAAGCCGTTAAGCATAACGGGACTGTAATAGTTGATATTGTTATAGATTCTTTTGAAAACATATAAACAAAAAAGTTCCCGAAACAGTTTATTCGGGAACTTTTTTGCTCTATTCAAGATATTATTATTTTTCTTTTATCTGTTTTGCATTTGCCAAATCCGCATCATCAATTTTAGCTTCTTTCTTCGCATCTTCTGTTTCAAGTTGTTTATTAATAATAACTGTTTGAATAACTTGGAAAATGTTACTTGATATAAGATACAAAAGAACTCCGGCAGGTATCGGAATAATTACAAAAGTAAATGTAAGCATAATCGGCATAAATGTGTTCATTGACTTTTGCATAGCTTTTTGAGCTTCATCCTGCTGAATATTTTTATTCATCGCCATCATAGCTCTTTGAGAGAATACCATGGTAACTGCAAATAAAATTATTAACAAAAGAACGTCATAATGGAATGAAGTTTTGACTTCTTTTGTCGGTATTGTACTTATTAATATTCCGTCTTTTCTTACAAAAGTCATTTGTTCAGACTCTTTTGTTTGAATATCGGTTACTTGAATATCAGCCTTTTCAATTTGATCAAGCTGGCTGAATTTAAGATTTAAGCTGTCAAGGCTGACTTTAAAATCTGCCGGTTCACCCGGCTTTAACTCGCCCTGAACTTCAACTGCTTTATTAGGTTTTTCGATTTTAACATTTTCAAGCGGTTCGTCAACCCCTTTTAAATATACAGTTGCCGTTTTTCCGGTCATAAATGTATCATACTTTGAAAGACCGAAGGTACCGTTGTTCGAGACTCCGGCAGATGTTTTTAGTGTTGCATCAAGCCTGTTTATGAATAAAAATTGTGAATCTCCGGCCATCTGTATAAATTGAGGGCTCATTAAAGACGAGTATAATAATATAAATATCGGCATTTGAATAAGCAACGGAAAACATCCCGCCATAGGATTGAATTTATGTTCTTTATAAAATTCCATCATTTTTTGCTGCATTACCTGCGGGTTGCTCTTATATCTATCCTGAATTGCTTTCATTTTAGGCTGAAGCAGCTGCATTGTGCGCATTGAACGCTGTTGTGATACTCCCAGCGGCCACATTGCAAGCCTTACAATAACAGTTAATAATATAATTCCTATGCCGTAACTTCCCGCAAATGACAGTAATTTTAAAACGTCGATAGTTAGTGTTGTAAAATCCATGTTCTCTTCCCTAAATTTATTCTGATATCAAAAAAGTGTACTTTCGTACACTCTTAAGATTACTTTAAATATAATATCAAGTCAAGAACAGAGCCTGTTGTCACACTGCTTAACCTTCATCTTTGGAAGAACTGTTTGATAAAGTATTTAATCGCCTTGCAGGATCAGTTATGTGTGTTATTCTCAATCCGAAATTATCTTCTATAACAACAACTTCACCGTATGCAATTAATTTACCGTTTGCATAGAGTTCAACCGGTTCGCCTGCCGCTTTATTCAACGTTACAATTGAACCTTTGGTAAGTTCCAAAACTTTTTTTATCGGCAGTTCTGTTTTTCCAAGTTCTACCGTCAGTTGGAGTTTTACATCCAAAAGAATGTTTAAATTCTGATTCGGCGGTCCCTGAATTTGATCTAAATCTTCAAAAGAAGCAAACTGAACCGGTTGAACGGTTACTGTTTTATCTTCACTTTCATCCGATTCATTTTCGCTATTATCAATATTTTGTTCGACACTATCAGACGGAAGCGGATTAAAATCATCTTCCGGAACTTCCGATTCATTATTTAAATCTTTTATATCATCATTATCTTTATCCGGCATCTAAGCAACCTCTCCTATAAATAATTCCTTAACAGTTCATGCATTTCATCGTAGACATCTGTTATTTTAACACAAATTTTATCTTTTAATGTACCCGGACGGGCAAAGAATTTTTTCTCGCCGTTTATCTTAACTATTAAATCATCTTGTACTCTGTTATCCAGCTTTAATATATCACCCTCTGAGAGCTGCAGAAAATCATCCAGAGTTATACTGCATTGCCCGAACTGCACACGGACATCCACATTAGAAGTATTTATCTTGGATATCATCTTCATTCTCTCATCATTCGAAGCAACAAGCCCCTTTGTCTGAAAGATGTGCTGAGTACTTAAATGACCTAAAACAGTTTCCAATACCGGGTATGGGAAACAAATACTGAAAAGCCCGAAATGTTTTCCTTGTATTTGGACTTCAAATGTAAGTAATGCAACAATTTCTCCGGCAGTTGCGACTTGAATTGACTGATAATTATCATCAAGACTGATAAATTTACCGGAAACCGGAATAATTGCATTCCAGGAATCTTCAAGCTGTTTAATTATGATATTAATTACTTTTTTAGCTAAAGCCTTTTCTATATCAGTCAATTGCCTTGTTTGCGCATCTATTGCACCGACTCCGCCCAACATCCTGTTTACTATGCAAGAAATAACTTCAAAACTGATACCTAAAAGAATTTGCCCGGACAGCGGTTCAAACTCAAATACCCCTACGCTTATAGGAGATGGCATTGAACGGACAAATTCTTCATATGTAAGCTGGTCTACAGATACAATTTCGATTTCAACACGCATTCGTAAATAACCGCTTAGCACAAGAGAAATAGCTTTTGAAAATTCTCTGTGAATATCTCTTAATGCACGCAAATTATCTTTTGAAAACTTATCCGGACGTCTGAAGTTATATAGCTTATAACTTTTATGTTCAGAATCCGAAAAATCTTCATCAATTTCATATGTGTTTATTATATCTTTTTTACCGGTCTCTGTCATTTATCCCCTATTGAATAATAAACTGTCCGAAACTTACGCGCAAAACTTCTCTTTCGCCGCCTAAAATAGCATTTACATCATTAGTAATCTGCTCTTTTGCCAATTCTTTTCCGGCAGCTGTAGCAAGCTCAGTTGAAGTTTTGCTTGAAAGGTTAGTGATAACCGCATCCCTGATTGCCGGTTTATATTGGTTCATTTCTTTTTGTATTGCTTCCATAGGATCAACGGGAGCAGGTGCCGCACCATGCCCGCCATGGCCTCCCCCGCCCTTTTCTTCCGTTTGCTCAGGGAAATCCGTATCCTTTTTGGAGACTTCCAATGCCACATTAACTTTTAAATATTTTTTCTGGTTTTCATCGCAAAGGTTCAGAATAAAATCACCTAAATCTACAATTATACCTTTTTGAATCTCATCTTCCGCACCGTCATCTTCGGCAAGCTCTTCTTGAGAGATATTAAGTGTACTTATTTTTTGGCTTATAAGATTTTCCATGATAATATAATTAACGCCTGCAAAAACAATAAACATTATTACAATTGATGCAATAGTCATTATCAAGAATTTCGTTATATCTTGGGATTTACCCTCTCCCTGTTTTTCATTATCAGCCATACTTTTCTCCATCTATAAGTAACCAAATATTATTATATCAATTTTATGCTTAAAAATACCACCATTATTTGATGTATTTATGTTTATCCAAAAACGGATATTGCAACAACTTTATTATAGCAGGATTTTATTTTTTTGCCAAAAAATATCCAAGAAAACTGCTGTCTGCCGGAATAATTATTATAAAAAAAACTTTTTTACAAATCAGACCCGTTAACTTTTGAATTTTAATCAAATTGATTATATAATATTTCTATGGGGAAGTTCGATTTATTCAATAAATTCAACAGTGCCGTAATTGTTTTAAACGATAATTTTGAAACAATTTTTCGTAATTATGTATTTAAACGTATTTTCCCTGACTTTGATAATCTAAAGAAATTTTCCCACAAACTTAATTACAATGTTTGTGCACTGGTTAGTAATGACGTCAATGTTCATTCTCCGCTTAAACAAGCTGTATGTTCAAAAGAAGATTTTTCCGCTCATATAACCTATCAAAATACAAATAACGAATATTTTTACTATGATTTAAATGCCATTAAAAAGGGGAATTACACAATTATCTTTTTTACGGATGTGTCTGCAAAAATTAATTCAGAAAACTTATACCGAAGAAACCAAAATTTGCAGAAAAAAATTAATCTGCTGGAAGAAGAAAACAGAAATATGGCTAAAATTAAACTTCAAGCACAATCACAGGCCATGAAACTTTTACTTCTTAACAATATATCAAATATAATAAGAGAATCCATCGATAAATCCGTAATTCTCAGATCGGCACTTTCGGAAATCGCTCAAATATTCGGAGCTTTCAGAGCTTATTATGCCTCTTATTCGGAATGCGAAAAATTTATAATACAAGAAACTCTGGAAAATTGCGAGACAGAAAAAGAAATTTCTTTCGATAAAAACACGTACTTAATAATAAAAACAGGAAAAGTAGCCTGCACAACCTGTATTAAAGAATACAGAGAAGCCAAACCTTTTAAAGAAACCGTTCAGAGAATAATTCTTCCAATTTATCATCTAAACAAACTTTTAGGAATAATTGTGCTTTCAACCAAGCAAAAAATAAAACTGGATGACACTCTGGAAGTCTTGGAAGGAGTCTCTTCACAGCTTGGAAATGCAATCATTCAAGCCGATTTGTACAAAAAGAATGCACAGATGGTTAAAGATTTAACAAAAACTTTAGAAGAATTAAAAGATACTCAATTAAAACTTATAAATTCTGAGAAAATGGCCTCTTTAGGTCAGCTTGTAGCCGGAGTCGCCCACGAAATTAATACACCTGTTGCATCTATAAAATCAAATAACGAAATAACTAAAAAACTTATTTCACTTATGCCGACCGGAGAAACTACGGACTTGCTGAATGAGATTAATGAAATTGATGCGGAAGCAATATCAAGAATTAACCGGCTTGTCATTTCTTTAAGAAAATTCGTAAGACTTGATGAGGCTGAGCTTCAAGAAGCTGATATAAATAAGGAAATCGACTTAACACTCGATTTAATCAGACACGAAACAAAAAACAGAATAGAAATAATAAAAAATTACGGAAAACTTCCGCCGGTTAAATGTTATCCGAATATGCTAAATCAAGTGTTTATGAATATCCTGGTTAATGCCGTTCATGCCATAAAAGACGAGGGCAGAATATCTATTGACACGGATTATAAAAATAATAAATTAGTAGTAAAAATTAAAGATAACGGATGCGGAATTAAAGAGCCGGAAAAAATATTTTTTGCCGGATATACAACGAAAGGCGCCGGGGTCGGAACCGGTCTGGGGCTTGCTATTTCTCAAAAAATTATTGAAAAACACAACGGAAAAATTGAAGTTAAAACAAAACTAAATAAAGGCAGCGAATTCTGTATTACTATCCCCGGGGAGTAAGAAATGTAAAGAAAATTTAAGTTTGTTTTTTCTTAATATAACTAACTTCTAGGAATATTGTAATTATGATTTGAATTAAATTTTATAAAATTATCTGGCAGGGTAGTCCTAAAAATGTAAAAATATGATATATTAATACTACCGAGATTAAGTGTAAATTTTACCCTAAATAAATAGGGAATGTAACAAAAATTTAACAATTCGTAAGATAAAGGCAATTTTTTTAAACAATAAAACTTTATATAACTGTGTAGAAGTTAAAA